>CAIQXC010000157.1 GCA_903875675.1 Akkermansiaceae bacterium | reverse complement strand
CGCCAGGCGGATGGGCAATCAGCGCGCTCGCCGCCGAGAACTCACACTGCGCTACTCCGGCACCGATGACGACACCGATGCCGTCTATCCAGCACCCGACTGGAAACCCGCGCCGCCTGCCATCGAGCCTGACAAAATCGCCGCCGCCCCGCCACCCTGTGATGGCTGGCCGTTTGATCCCGCGGAAGCCCGCCGCCGCCAGCACAGCGTGGACCCTATCAACATGAAACTCGATCTGGGAGGTGATATCAATCTGAGCTTGCTGCGCATTCCTGAGGGCCGATTCGTGGCAGGCGGCGGCGTCACCCCACAGCGGGTGGTGCAGGTTCCGCGGGCATTTTGGATGAGCACCTGCGAAATCACCAATGCCCAATACGCGTGCTTCGATGCCCGCCATGACAGCCGCATTGAACACGGGGATTTTCTCCAATTCAGCGTGGTCCAGCGCGGGCTCCCACTGAGCGGATCTAACCAGCCAGTCTGCCATGTCTCGTGGGATGAGGCACAGGCATTCTGCAAATGGCTCTCGGAACGCTCGGGCCGTTCCGTCCACCTGCCCACCGGCGACGCATGGGAGTACGCCTGCCGCGCCGGCGCATCCACCCCGATGGCCTATGGCGATGTGAGTACGGACTTCTCGCACCTGGCGAATCTCGCCGATGTGAACCTGCGCCGACCGGTGGGGTATCGCTCCGGCTCGGTGCCTGAGTGGCGCCCGGCCGTGACTGAGGTGAACGACGGCCACTGGGTATCGGCTCCCGTGGGGAGTTATGCGGCCAATGCCTGGGGATTATTTGATATGACTGGCAACGTCTGGGAATGGACATCAGACGTCGCTCCCGATGGACTGCGCCACCTCGCTAGGGGTGGCTCATGGTATGTCCGTCCCCAACGAGCCTTGCCCGATTCCTCAGTGGCTTACCCACCCTGGCAAAAAATCTATGACGTCGGCTTCCGCGTCGTCATCGAAGATCCCCCATTATCCACAGCCACTCACTGAAAAATATATTTATGAAAATCACAATTCCGGAAAACCTAACACTATCTTGGCGAACCTGTGCCATGGGCCTGTCTGCCGTATTGTTAGCCGCTACAACCCGAGCTGCGGAGGATGCTCTGGACGCGACGGCGGCCGATGGCTGGGACAATCTGCCGCCGCTCGTGGCGAAGACCGGCGATTGGCAATGGTGGCGCGGCCCGACGTTGAACAACCATGCTGCGGCCAGCGGCCAGCAGCCGCCGCTCAAGTGGAGTGAATCCGGGAGCGTTCTGTGGCGGGTGGCGCTGCCCGGCAAAGGGCACTCGACGCCATGCATCGTTGGCAAGCGGATTTTTGTGACAAGCGGCGAGCCGCAGGCGCAGAGGATCTCGCTGCTCTGTTTGGATCGCGACTCCGGCAGCAAACTCTGGGAGGCGGAAGTTTATCACGGCACGTTGCCCAAGATCCACACCGATAATTCATACGCTTCGGCCACCCCGGCTTGCGATGGCGAACGGATCTTCATTCCCTATCAGACAGAGGACTCCCTGTGCCTCGCCGCGTTTAACCTCGAAGGCAAAATCGTTTGGAGATCAACCGTCGGCCCGTACAAATCCATCCAGGGACACTCGTCCTCCCCAGCACTTTTTAAGTCGCTTGTCATCGTCCCCACCGATGGCTCGTTAGGCAACAAGCTCACTGCGCTGCATCGCAAGACCGGCGCTGTGGTCTGGCGGGCGTCACTAACCAAGGGTGCCGAAAGCTATGCGTCTCCGTTGGTGGCCCAGGTGGCTGGCCGTGATCAGGCAATCCTCATTGGTGGCAAGAAAACCCATAGTTTTGATCCTGCCAGCGGCAAGCTGCTGTGGACATGTGACGGTCCGGCCGAATTTTGTGCGGGCACAGCGGCGTTCAGCAAGGACACGGTTTTTTCGAGTGGGGGTTATCCGGAAAGATCTCTCCTGGCCATTCGTGCCGATGGCAGCGGCGACGTCACCCATTCCCACCTCCGCTGGCAAAGCGACGCCAAAGCCGGTTATGTGCCTTCACCGTTGTTGCACGATGGCTTGCTCTATGCCGTGAGTGATACCGGCCTGTTGCGTTGCTATGAGGCGGAGAGCGGAAAAATCGTTTGGGAGCACCCGCTGAAAGCGCCGTTTTACTCGTCGCCAGTTCTGGTGGGAGAGCGGATCTATCTATTTGACCGGGAAGGAAGTGGCTATGTGTTTAAGACCGGGCGTGAGTTCAAGCGGCTCGCAACGAATACCCTGCCCGACGGTGTCTTTGCGACGCCCGTGATTTTGGGATCCCGGATCTATCTACGAACCTTGCGCGACTTGTATTGCCTGGCTGAGAAGCCATAATTTGACTCTATGGGACCAGGCGCTCGGTGGTGGCGATGGCATACATCTTGCCGGCTTCATTCACCAGGGCGGTGGAGATGAGTGAGACCTTGAGGGTGGCTCCATCCTTGGTGAGTCGCTCAGTTTGATAGGGTTCCAGGACCTCAGCCTGGCTCAACTGATGGATCTTGGCCAGGGCGTCGGCTTGGATGGATGCGGGGATGCGGTTTCGCACGTTCATTTCCATGGCCTCGGCTTCGCTCCAACCATAGAGCCGAGTGGCACCTCGGTTCCAAGCAAGGATCCGCCCGTCAAGGTCTTGCACCGTGATGGCATCATGTGCGTCATTGACCACGACCGCCAGACGCAGCCCGTCGTTGGCTTTGCGCAAAGCCTCACGGGTGACAACTATCTCGGTGATATCGACAAACGTGATCACCGCGCCTTCGATGACATGGTCGGTGGTGCGATAGGGCAGGATGCGCAACATAAACCACCTGCCATCGACGTTTTGCACCTCGATCTCCTTGGGGACGAGGGTGTCGAGCACAGCCTTGGCATCGATGGCGAGCGAGTCATAGCCGACCAAGTTGGAAACGATGTGGCTGACCGGCCGGCCGACGTCAGAGGGGATGAGGTTGATGATGCGGGTGGCGGCGGAAGTGAAGCGCAGCAGGCGCAGGCCGTAATCCACAAAGACGGTGGCGATGCCGGTGCCGGCCACCAAGTTATTCATATCGTTGTTGATACGGGACAAATCAGCCACCTTGATTTGCAGTTCTTCATTGAGGGACTGCAATTCTTCTTTGGAGGTTTCGAGTTCCTCGTTGGTGGACTGAAGTTCCTCGTTGACGCTTTGCATTTCTTCGTTAGAGCTTTTCAATTCTTCATTGGATGTCTCAAGCTCCTCGTTGGCGGTTTGCAGATAGGCATCCTTCGCGCGCAGTTGCCTCTTGAGCGCCGCAAGACTCTCATGCCTCCCATCGTCGATTACTCCCTTATCAGCTGGCACCAAGCTCCCGCCCGACAGCGACGGAGAGACCATTTTCTCGAGAATCACCAAGTACCAGAGGACATCGGCCCCCTCGGCGGCGGGTGGAATCACCGGGCAAAGAGTCATGTTCACCGGGTTGTAGTCGCCGTTGGTTTTGACGCTCAATCCCATGGACTGCACCACCTCACCGGTCCTAGCGACGGATTTCAAGGCGGCGGCCAACTCGTGGCGCAGTCCCTCGCGGGCCATTTTGAGGACATTGCTGATGCCTGCTTCGCCCGGAGGAGGTTCCAGAAACATCCCGCTGCGGCCGTGAATATAGAGAATGTCGCCGTAGCCATTGATGAGAATGCCAACTGCGGCACTTTGCTTGAGAAGCGCTTGCTCGGTGAGGTCGCGCAACGAGCGACCATCCGCAGTGGG
>CAIQXC010000156.1 GCA_903875675.1 Akkermansiaceae bacterium | reverse complement strand
GTTGTCAGTTGAAGAGGTGCATGGCCCCTTCATTTTTGTTTGTCCTGGTTTTGCCTGTCGTGCTGGTTTTGCCTGTGGCTGGTTTGCCTTGCGGTTCCGTAAGAAATCTGTTGGGATCACGGCACGATGTTGGCGGCAGGATGCCATTCCGCCATGGTCGCTACCATTTACCCCCCCATGCCCGCCAAACGTAAAGCAGCCGCGCCCGCCCCTGCCAAGACCCTGGAAGTCCAACTCTGGGACGCCGCCGACAAGATGCGCGGCGCGGTGCCGCCCACCGACTACATGCACGTCTGCCTGGGCCTGGTGTTCCTGCGCTACCTGTCCGCAGCTTTTGAGCGCAAAGAGGCGGAGTTGATCGACACGCCCCATGCCATGAAGGACGATCCCGAGGAGTACCAGGCGGACAACGTGTTCTGGGTGCCGCCGGAAGCCCGCTGGTCCTACCTCCAGGATCACGCCCGCTCGGCGGATGTCGGGAAACGCCTGGATGACGCGATGCGGGCGATTGAGCGGTCGAACGACGAACTCAAGGGCGTGCTGCCCAAAATCTTCGGCAAGGCGGATTTCAGCACGCAGATGCTCGGCGGACTCATCGACCATTTCACCAACCTCAACCTCACCGGCATGGCGGAGGACTTTGATTTCCTCGGCCGCGTCTATGAGTTTTTCCTCGGCGAGTTTTCGGCGATGCAGGGCAAGGCGGGTGGCGAGCAATACACGCCCCGCTCCATGGTCACACTGATGGTGGAGATGATCGAGCCGTTCCGGGGCCGTATCTATGATTGCTGCTGCGGCACGGGCGGGTTCTACGTCCAGTCGAACCGCTTTGTGCTGGCGCATGCCGGGCGCTTGGATGACATCGCGGTGTTCGGGCAGGAAAGAAACCCGGAAACCTACCGCCTCGCCCGCATGAACCTGGCGATCCGGGGCATCACCGGCGACCTCCGCTGGAACAACGAGGGCACTCTGCTCAAGGACGCCTTCCCGGACCTGCGCTTCGATTTCATCCTCGCAAACCCGCCCTTCAATATCAAGGAGTGGGGCGGCGAGTTCCTGCGCGATGACGCTCGCTGGAAATTCGGCGCGCCCCCGCTCGGCAATGCCAACTACGCCTGGCTCCAGCACATTTACCACCACCTCGCGCCCACCGGTTACGCGGCGGTGATCCTCGCCAACGGTTCGATGAGTTCCAACAGCGGCGGCGAGGGCGATATCCGCCGGGCGATGGTCGAGGGCGATGCCGTGGACTGCATGGTGGCGATGCCCGGCCAACTTTTCTTCGGTGTGCAGATCCCGGTCTGCGTCTGGATCATGGCCAAGGACAAAAGCGGCGGGAAACACGGAGACCGCAAACTCCGCGATCGTCGCGGCGAGGTGTTGTTCCTCGATGCCCGCAAGCTGGGCTACATGACCAACCGGACTAACAAGAATCTATCCCCCGAGGACATCGCCAAACTGACCGACACCTACCACGCGTGGCGCGAGGGCAAGGGATACGAGGATGTTAGCGGTTTCTGCAAATCTGCCTCGCATGAGGAAATTCGTGCCCACGGTCACGTCCTCACCCCCGGCCGCTACGTCGGCGCGGAGGATGTAGAGGAAGACGACGAATCGTTTGACGAAAAGATGCCGCGCCTTGCCGCCACCCTGCGCGAGCGCTTCGCCAAGCGGGCGGTGCTGGAAAAGAAGGTGAACAAGAACCTGGAGGGGATGGGCTATGGCCGCTGAATCCGGGCAAAAAGAAACCCCGGACCCTGTCTGCCGCAAGCGGCCGAGGAAGGGATCCCGGGGTCAACGCGCGGAATCTGCTGCCAAAGTGCCGGCACGTCAACCTTCAGCACTGAAAACTTGTCGATTTTTGGCTTGCGAGGCTGCCACGGTGGTGGCATTTTTCCGTCGGTCCTTCACGGGTCGCCTCTTTCAATCCGTTACGCCAGTAGGCTGGCAAAAAACGCAGCCCACAGTCCCGCAAGGGGCTGTGGGCCTTTTGTTATCATGAAAAAGACCGCGCTACTCATCGACGGTGGTTGGTTCTGCAAGGGCCTCGGAAAACTTCTCAAGCTGCCGAATGGCTGGCCTTCCGCAGCCCAGGTGATTAAGAATGCCCGTGCCGTGCTCCAGGCCGACGAAGAATTATTCCGGATCTTCTACTACGACTGTGAGCCCTACGATCGGGAAGTCACCAATCCCGTGGATGGTTCCAAGTTCCACTACGCCACTTCCCTGGCCCACAAGGCGAGGAAGCAATTCTTCTTCGACCTCAGCCAAACCGAATTCGTCGCTCTGCGCCGGGGTAAGTTGAAGGCTCGGGGCTGGGAATTCAGCAAACCCTATCGAAATTCCTCCTCCAACCACTCCGATCTATGCTAACAAATACCCGCCTCTTCAGCAGCAACGCTGCGGCATATAACAGCCCAGGGCAACGCCCTGGGTTCAGGTCGTTAGGACATCGAGCCCTGAAAGGGCGGCACAACCGGTGTATCGCCCCTTCAGGGCTCGGATCCTTTTGGAACCGCAAACCCAGGGCATTGCCCTGGGCTATCGAATTTTGCCCCGTTGGGGCGGAAGAGCGCGGGAAGATGCCCCGCCTTTTCACGGCACTGCGCGAGCAGTTTGCCAAGCGGGCGCTACTGGAGAAGCAGGTGAACAAGAACCTGGAGGG
>CAIQXC010000155.1 GCA_903875675.1 Akkermansiaceae bacterium | reverse complement strand
GCATGGTAACATTTGTTTGAGGCATTGCGCGTCCGCCCACAGCCGACAGTTCGGGAATTCGACTTGCTCGCTCCGTTGTCGAAAGCGAGGTTGAACACTGAACACTGAGTTCTGAGGTCGTTTCATGAGTTCCGTAATTTCGCAGAAAAACCGCCCACGCTAGGCGCGGGCGGTTTTTCGCGAATTATTAGATCGGCGGTCGCCGGTTACTCTGCTGCGACAGTTGTCTCAGCGGGTTCATCAGGGGAGGCCTCGGCATCTGCCGAGCGGTCCACCCACTCGATGATCGCCATCAGAGCGGCATCGCTGGTGCGAGGCCCGAGTTTGGTGATGCGACAGTAGCCGCCCTGGCGGTCCTTGGAGGCCGGGGCCACTTCGGAGAACAGTTTTTTGACGGTTTCCTTTTGGTGGAGGAATGCGATGGCCAGGCGGCGCGAGTGCAGATCGTCGCGTTTGGCGAGGGTGATCAGCTTCTCGGCGACTGGGCGCAGCGCTTTGGCCTTGCCGAGGGTGGTTTTAATTTTCCCGTGGTCGATCAGGCTGCAGGCCAGATTGGCGAGCAGTGAGCGGCGGTGGGAGGCGGAGCGTTTGAGCTTGGTGGTGTTGCGTCGATGTCTCATCGGGGGCTTCCGTTTCTAGTGAGGTTGGGGGATTATTCGTCGTCGTCGTCGATGTTTTGTGCGATCAGATCGGCCAAGCCAACCGGAGCCTCATCCTCGACGCCGAGCCGCGGACCGCGGGAGGCGGCGCTGGGGCCGGTGAGCAGGGCGGGTTCGAAGGTCAGGCCGAGGCCAAGGCCGAGCTCGACGAGCTTGTCCTTGATTTCGTTGAGGGACTTTTTGCCGAAGTTGCGGTACTTGAGCATTTCCGCCTCGGACTTCATGGCGAGTTGGCCGACGGTGGTGATGTTGGCGTTGTTGAGGCAATTGGCGGCGCGCACCGACAATTCGATCTCGTTGACGGACATGTTGAGCAGCTTCTTGAGGATGGCGTTTTCCTCGCTGGATTCGGCGGGTGCCGCTTCGAAGCCGACGGCGTTTTCGTCGTAGTTGACAAACACGTCGAGGTGGTGGCGAAGAATGGCAGAGGCCTGCAGCAGGGCGTCCTGCGGGGTGGTGCGGCCGTCGGTCCAAATATCGAGCGTGAGCTTGTCGAAATCGGTCATTTGGCCGACGCGGGTGGTATCGACGGAGTATTTGACGCGGGTGACGGGCGAGTAGATTGAGTCGATGGCGATGACGCCGATGGGTTGGTCCTTGCGCTTGTTTTCATCGCCTGTGGAGAAGCCACGGCCGACGCGCACTTCGAACTCGCAGTCGAATTTGACCTTTTTGTCGAGGACACAGATGATTTGGTCCTTGTTTACGACCTGATAGATATGATCATCGATGATATCGTCGGCGGTGATGACGCCTTCTTTTTCCACTTTGATGGAGAGGATGCGCGGTTCCTTGTCGTTGTGATGGAACTTGACCTTTTTGAGGTTGAGGACGATGTCGGTGACGTCTTCGACCACGCCGGGGAGGCTGGAGAATTCGTGTTGGACGCCTGCGATGCGCACTGAGGTAATGGCGGCACCTTCCAAGGAGGAGAGGAGGACGCGACGGAGCGAGTTGCCGATGGTGTGGCCATAACCGCGCTCGAAGGGCTCGGCGCTGAACTGGGCGTAGGTATCGGTGGCGGTGTCCTCGTTGCGGAGGAGACGGTTGGGTAGCTCGAAACGAGCCAATTTGACGGGTGCTGACATGTGGACTGGGGTAGCCGGGTTGCCCTCCAGCGAGCTAGCCGTCCCGGATAGGGCGGCTTGGAGGACCAACGGCGATTGAGGATGGCTCGCGGGGCGGGGACTTAAGCGCGGATTGGGGCGGCTTGCCAAGTAAATTTTTCGGGGAAATGCGCGGATGGGTCGAATGACCCGTGAATTCGCTGGAAAATACTTGAATAATCGCTAGAAGCGGCTCTCTTGCTTAGCTTGTGTATATCCCACCAACCCCAATGATTATGAAATCGATCAAAAATCTGACTCGTTTCACGTATGAGACGGCCGCGTTTCAAGGATGGCGTTTGTCCATTAGCCGTTCTGGAACGGTTTTCACCAAGTATTTTTCGGACAAGAAATTTGGGGGTGAAGAGGCATCGTTTGCAGCAGCCGAGGCGGCATTGGGAGCCATCAAAGAGTTCCTTGACGGCAGCAAACGGGTGAATGGCAAGTATGCTGCGGCGACCATTCGCAAGGCGGAAAAGTTGCTCGAACAGATGTAAGCCAGCGTCAGGCCGCAGTTACAAATCGAAGAAGCGCTTGGCCTTTTGGAAGAAGCCTTCCTGCATGGGTGAGTTGTGGTCGCCGATGGAGGAGGCGAAGGAGCGGAGCTTGTCTTGCTGCTCGCTGCTGAGGCGAGTGGGTACCTCGACTTGGACGCGGACGTGGAGGTCACCGTGGCGCTTGGTGGACAGGGAGAGGATGCCTTTTTCGCGCAGACGAAACACCGTGCTTCCTTGGGTTCCGGGGGGTATTTTGATTGACGAGCGGCCGTCGAGGCAGGGCACTTTCAGTTCGCCGCCCAGCGCGGCAACCGTGAAGGGGAGGGGAACTTCGCAGAACAGGTCCGCTCCATCTCGCTCGAAGACATCGTGATCGCGGACGTGAAGGAATACGTAGAGATCGCCGCCTTCACCGCCGCGCACCCCGGCGTCGCCGTTGCCAGAGGAGCGTAGGCGGGTGCCTGTATCAACTCCGGCGGGAATTCGCAGTTTGATGCGGCTGGGGCGCTGAACGCGACCGTCGCCATGGCACACCGAGCAGGGGTCGGCAACGGTTTCTCCGGCACCACGGCACTCTGGGCAGGTGGTTTGTTGGAGGAAAATGCCGGCTTGTCGGGTGACGACGCCACGGCCGCCACAGGACTGGCAGGTTTTGACGCCGCCGCTGCCTTTTGAGCCTTTGCTGGAGCAGGTGTCGCAGGGGACGTTGCGCTCAATTTCGAGTTCTTTTTCGACGCCGCTGGCGGCTTCTTCGAGGGTAATTTCGAGGTCGTAGCGCAAGTCGCTGCCGCGTTGTTTGCCGGAGCGTTGCTGTTTTCGAGTGCCGCCGCCGAAGAATTCCTCGAAGCCGCCGCCAAAAGCGCTGCCGAAAACCTGCGAGAACATGTCCATCGGGTCATGGAAGCCGCCGCCGCCGCCGCTCATGCCGCCGGTGAAGGCGTCGTGGCCATAGCGGTCATAGGCAGCGCGCTTGTCGGGGTCGCTGAGGGCTTCGTAGGCTTCGCCGAGTTCTTTGAACTTGTCCTCGGCGGTATGATCTCCTGGGTTTTTGTCGGGATGGAATTTCACCGCGAGCTTGCGGTAGGCTTTTTTTATGTCCTCTGGAGAAGCATCGCGGGAGACGCCTAGGATTTCGTAGTAATCGCGTTTAGCAGACATGACTCAGGCTTGAGTGGCTTCGGTTGGGGGGTGTGGGACGGCAGTTGGCAGTTTGGAGACAACGACGCTGGCGGGGCGCAACAGTCGGTCGCGGAGACGGAAGCCGCGGCGGGTGATCCGCAGGACGCGGCCTTCCTCACCGGCGGCGCAGGTTTCCTCGGCCACAGCGTCCTGGAGGTTTGGATCGAAGATACCGCTGTTAGGGATTTCTTCGACTCCCTGAGAACTGAGAAACTCGTTGAGTTGGCGCCGCACCATATCCATGCCGATAAAAATCATCGACTGTGAGTCTTTTGCGGCGGCTTGCATGCCCATTTCGAAGTTGTCGATGACAGGCAAGAGTTCTTCGAGGAGGCGTTGGTTGGCGTAGCGGATGGCTTCCTCACGATCGCGAGCGCTGCGTTTGCGCAGGTTGTCCATCTCTGCGGCAGTGCGCAGGGCCATCTCGCGCCACTTGGCGGCCTCCTGCTCGAGTTCTTCCCAGGGGTCCGGGCTCTCCGGCGTGGCGGTGCCGGCGCTGGGATTGGTGTCCAGTTCGGTGGCGTCGTCAGGGGCTTGAGCGGGTGGGGCGGGATTGGCGGGATTGGCGGCGTCGTGCATGGCAGGAACCTGCCACCATCCGGGCGCTGGCGTCAACCCTTCGCCGAAAATTCTCTAAGCTTCCTCCGAGGGTCGGGGAAGATGTCCTGCGTTTGCTTCGTTCTGGGCTTGGCAAGCCTCGGGCGATGTGGCAGCTTGCGCTGGCCAGCCGCAGCTGGCAAAGCGCAAGCCCCCCCTAACTCCTCAAGACCGATGCGCCCCAGCCATGGCCAAGCGCGGTCCGGCCCCAATCATGAATCCTCAGATCTCTCCCGCCACCGCCAACCGGAATTTTCGCTGGGTGGTCCTTTTTTTGGGGGGGTTGGTATTATGTCGCTTGCTGTTGTTGTTGTTCGCCCCGATGTGCGACCCGTCCGAGGCACGCTACGCTGAAATGTCCCGCGTAATGGCGCAATCCGGCGATTGGGTGACTCCCCAATTTGCTCCGGGCGTGCCATTTTGGGCCAAGCCGCCGCTTTCGATGTGGGCATCGGCGGCGGGGATTGCCTGCTTCGGTCCTAACCACTTTGGCGCGCGTATTTTCATTTTTGTTGCCGCCTTGGGTGTGTTGTTGGTGGTGGCCCGTGCTGCCCGTCACGAGTTTGGTTCCAGCGCGATGGGTTGGGTTGCGGCGGCGCTGCTGCTGGCCAGCCCTTTGTTTTATTACTGCTCGGCGGCAGTGATGACGGACCTGGTGCTGGTGTTAGGGACTACCCTGACCATGGTCGGATTTCGTTTGGCACTCGAAAAAAACTCACGGGTTTGGGGCTACGGATTTTTCTTAGGATTGACCATTGGTTTGCTGGCCAAGGGGCCGCTGACGCTGGTGTTGGCCGGTCCGCCCATCTTTGTCTATGGCCTGTTCACCCGTCAATGGCGGCACGTCTGGCAACGCATCCCGTGGTTTTCCGGGACAATTTTGATGTGCCTGCTCGCTGTGCCTTGGTATATCATCGCGGAAAGGCACACGCCCGGCTTCCTCGATTATTTCATCGTTGGCGAGCACCTCCGCCGCTTCACCGTAGCGGCATGGGCCGGCGACAGGTACGGCAGCGCCCACTCCAAGCCCATCGGCACGATCTGGCTTTTCGCATTGCTGGCCACTTTTCCGTGGTGCTTCGGTTTGTTAGCCACCCCGCTGCGCCAGTGGCGCAACTTTTGCGGCTGGGCGATGGCTGCCAACGGACGCGGCCTCTATCTGCTGTTATGGGCGCTCTGGCCGCTGGTGTTTTTCACTCCGGCACGCAATATCATCGCCACCTATCCGCTTCCGGCGCTGCCTGCCATCGCCCTGCTGCTAACTGAGATTTGCTGGCGTCGATCCAGTCAGCCGCAGCCGCAGCGTTGGCATCCGCTGCACCCGGCGCTGGTGGGTGTGGGTGGCGTTGTGGTGTTGTTGAGCTTGGCGTTCGCCTTCGCCATGCCGCGTTTCGCCCCGGGCACTGAGCGCGAATTGGTGCGGTGTTTTCAAGCCAACCGTGAGACCGCTGACGGCCTGCTTTATTTTCAGAAGCGCAAGTTTTCAGCGGAATTTTACACCTGCGGTCAGGCGGCCACCACCACCTCTCTTGAGGAGTTGCTGCGGCGCATGCAAGGGCCTGGCAGAGTGTTTCTGGCCATCGACGTTAGAAATTTTGACCTTCTGCCGGCCGCCGTGCAGGCCCGGTTCAAAGGGATGGGCCGATGGGGGAAGCAATCCGCCCTCTATGAGCAGTGCGATGCCCTATCTCAGCTAACCGTTGATCCGCCATGACTCCGCCCACCGACTCCCCAGCCATTGCCCCGCGTTCTACAGCCCGCCCGTGGATCACCTGCGTGGTTCCAGCCTACAACGAGGCGGAAAGCATCGCGGAATTTTTGTGTGGGCTGTGTGCGCACTTGGCTGGCCTGAGCGAGCGCTTTGAGGTGCTCGTCGTGGATGATGGCAGCATTGATGCCACCAGCCAGCAAGTCATCGCCCAGCCGGGACCGATTCGCCTGCTCACGCTCTCCCGCAATTTTGGCAAGGAAGCGGCCATCAGCGCTGGACTGGAGGAAGCCGATGGCGAGGTGGTGGTGATCATCGACGCGGATTTTCAGCATCCGTTTCCGGTTATTGACGAATTCATCGAGCACTGGCAACAGGGATATGACATGGTTTACGCCGTGCGCCGCGAGCGCAATACCGATTCCAAGCTGCGGCGCCAGTTGAGCCGCATGTTCTATCAAATCATGAGCCGCATGTCGTCGGTGCGCATTCCCGAGGACGCCGGCGATTTCCGCCTGTTGGATCGCAAGGTTGTGCATGCGTTGCGCCGCGTGCCGGAGAGCAACCGCTTCATGAAGGGGCTATACTCGTGGGTTGGTTTCCGCAGCATAGGCATATCCTTCACCATCGAGGAACGCCGAAGCAGCAGTTCAAAATTCAATTTTCTCAAACTCCTGGATCTCGCCACCACCGGCCTAACTTCGTTCAGCAACCTGCCGCTTCGCCTGTGGGTGGGCGTCGGATCGCTCATCTCGCTGTTGTCAATTTTTTATGCCATCTATATTCTAATGGAGACTCTCATCTTCGGCAACCCCTTGGCCGGTTGGGCCACCCTGGTGGTTGCCGTTACCTTCCTCGGTGGCGTCCAGTTGCTCTCCATCGGCATTCTCGGCGAGTACCTCGCTCGCATCTTCAACGAGGTGAAACGTCGGCCTAACTATATCATCGCGGCTAAACACGGCTTCCCTAACGAATGATCTCCCAACTCGTCCGCTTCGGTTGTGTAGGTGGTGTGGCCGCTGCGGTGCATCTGGCCGTGGTGGCATTGCTGGTGATGTTGCTAGCCATGTCTCCCTTGTTAGCCAATGTGGCGGGTTTTGGCGTTGCCTTCCAAGTGACCTACTTCGGCCACCGCCAATGGACGTTTCGCGTGGCCAAGCGCAACGGCGACTACCGGCGCATGCTGGTGGTTTCACTGGCAGCCTTCGCCCTCAACGAACTCATGTATGCCGTGTTGCTCCAAACCACCTCGCTGGATTACCGTCTCGCGCTGGGCTTGGTGTTGGTGGCGGTGGCTGGGCTCACTTTCATCGGTTCACGAGTCTGGGTTTTCACACATGCCTCATGAAACGCCTCACCCTTTGCGCCGATGACTTTGGCCAATCCGAGGCAATCAGCCGCGGCATCCTCCAACTCGCCGCCGCCGGGCGCTTGCAGGCGGTTTCATGCCTAACCGAATCCCTTGTCTGGCCGGCCATGGCTCTGCGCCTCAAGGCACTGGGTGGGAACCATCAGGCAGGCCTTCATTTCAATCTAACGCATGGCTTTGCCACTCCGGCGCAAGTGCTGGATTCAGGAGCGACACTTGCCAAGTGTCGTGTGGCTGGCGATGCCCAGCCGCCGGGGTCGGGGCTTGGTCCGCTGATGTTGCGAGCGCTGATCGGCCAGTTAGATGCCGACACGCTGCGGCGGCGCTTCAACGAACAATGGCTTGCCTTTGAGGCATATTACGGCCAGTCCCCCGCCTTTGTCGATGGGCACCAGCATGTGCATGCCTTCCCGCAGATTCGGCGCATTGTCATCGAGGAAACCCGTCGGCGCAATCCCAGTGCCTGGCTGCGCGTGCCGCATGCCTCAGGCTTCCGGCCCAAGGTGCTGGTCATGCGTGCCATGACCGCAGGACTCGCCTCCAACGTGAAAAACGCCGGTCTGGCTAGCAACACCCGCTTTGCCGGCTTCCGGCCGTATTGTCGCGGCTTCGACTTTGCCCGGTTTTTCCGCCGTCTCCTAACAAACATCGGTGATTCCACCCTAGTGATGTGCCATCCGGGCCTTGCGGCTGAGGATCCCAGTGATCCCATCGCCCATTGCCGCCAAGAGGAATTGGACTATTTTCTTTCCGAGCAATTCGGCAGCGATTTGGCTGCTGCGGGTGTCAGCGGTGCCCATTGTGTTGGATAAGGCATGCTGTGCTCATTGACATTTCAGGCATACGGGTCTTAACTCACAGCCGATGCGGATTGGCCAATACTTGATCGTACTTGGACTCGCGGTGTCATCTCCCGGATGCGGGCTGATGCACCGTGGCAATACGTGGAAAGTGGCCGTGGCCAATCAGGTTGACCAACTTGGCTATCGCAACTGGATCGTTATTGCCGAGGCCTCGCTGCCGGCCCAGAACCGCCCCGGCATCCGCCAGGTGACCACCGATGTGGAGAGTCCCGAGGTGCTCGACTATGTGCTCAACACCTTGGAGCAAACCCAGCGGGTACGGCCGCAAATCTTTCTGACCCGCGAGCAGCGTGCTCTCGACAACGAGTACACCCCCGGCATAGACGAGCATCGCAGGCAACTGACCAGGGCGCTGCGTTCGCATGAGACGACGGAGCTGGAGCAACAATCGCTGCTCACGTTGTTAGAAGATGCCAGTGAGAGTTTCAACGTGCTGGTTATCCGCACTCCCACGGCTTTGCCCTACACCTCGGTGTTCATTGAGCTGCAACCCGGCTACTGGGATGCCGAGTCCGAAGCCCGCCTGCGCGAACGAATTTCACGTGAACGCATGGATAAGCTCGCACGACCCGCCCTGTAACCCGCATGCTTCCCCGCGTGAGCCGCAAAGACGAAGAACTCCGTAAAGAACGTGAAGCCGCCTGGGTCGGCGATGCCGTGCTGGCGCTTTTTGCCCGCCAGTTTGTCCTGCGCGAACGCCAAACCATGGACGGCGAGTGGTTTACCCGCCTGACATCTAACGAGTTCCTTAGCGCTTTCGGCAATCCCACCCGTGTCGAGGCCGCCATTGGGAAGCGCTACCTCGAAGGAGGGCTGGACGCAGCCTTCGAGTGGATGAACGCGGAGCTCATTCCGCTGTTTCGCAAGCAAGGGGCCAAACGGGGATAATTCTATTCGACGTTTTGCACCTGCTCGCGGATTTTTTCGAGCTCGGTTTTGGCCTCGACGATGGTCTGGGCGATATCGGCATCGTTGGCTTTGGCACCGATGGTATTGAATTCGCGAAAGATTTCCTGACAGAGGAAATCCAGGGCTCGGCCCGGAGGCTCGGCGGCGAGCATGTATTCGCGGAATTTTGCGCAGTGGGACTCCAGCCGGGTGAGTTCCTCGGTGATGTCGCAGCGATCCGCGAAGAGTGCCAATTCCTTGAGCACCCGTTCATCAGCCAAGTCGAGCCCAAGGGCCCCTTCCCGAAGACGTTTCAGCAGTAGCTCGCGTTGGCGCAGCGGCCGCTCCGGAGCCCCCACGGCAATCCGCTGGCGCAAACCATCCAGCCCGGCCAGGCGGGATTGAAAATCGGCTAGCAGATCCGCACCTTCACGGCTGCGCATGGTGGTGAGTTGGGAGAGGGCCTCATCGAGTGCGAGTTGGATGGCTTCCCAGGCGGCTTCAGTATCCACTTCGCGCGAGCTGACGGCGAGTATGCCGGGCTGGCGCAGGTAATCTGCGGCGCTGGGATGCAACTCACGCCCGATCAGGCCACTCAGTTGGGTGAAGGCGGCTTCAAAGGCGCTGGCCAATGCCCCATCCACCCGCACGGCGGACGCGGCACCTTGGGTGGGTTCGAGACTGATGTTCACCTGTACCCTGCCGCGGGAGACGGTGGATTGGACAAGTTTGCGGATGCGTGCATCCATCTCGGCGAGTTCGCGGGGCAGTTGGACGACCACTTCTGCCTGCTTGCGATTGACGGTACTCAATTCCACCTTGGCGAGCCAAGCCGCTGTCGCCGCACTGCCGCGCCCAAACCCTGTCATCGATTTCATCCGCCAAGAATGCCCGCCTTCCGTCCAGCCGCCAAGCTAAACCTGCTGAGCCCCCGCAAATAAGAAAATGGGAACTGCGGCTAACGATAGCGCCGCCGGCGCACTTCCACGGAGGTGAATTCGCCGCAGTACGGGCAGCGAAAATGCCCTTTCGTCAGAATGGTCACGGCCACCCGAAACCGGTAGCTGCCTAACAACCGGAGGGCGCGGCGGTTCTTGACGCTGCCACTGATGGCAAGCGGCAAGCCGAGGCACAGCGGGCAACGGAGGCGGTTGACCAAGGCCCAAAGGAAGATTGCCAGCAGCACGGAGGCACCCACCATGGCCAACCCAACGTGGGTTAGATCGTGGTCGCCGATGATGAGTGAATACACCAGAAAAACCGGCAAGCAGATGACGAGCAAGCGGTTGAAAAGCAACAGCATTGCAGCCATCCGGAACCTCCTCACGGTCTGTTGATTGGGCAGTCGGTGCATCAAGTGAACTCAGTCATAGCAAGCAGCATGCCAATTTGGTTAGCCCATCCAATTTGTTAGTCCAAGATTCAGTGGTCAAGCGGGTTTTCGCCTGATGCATCGCCGAGGTGGGCGAGATTGGCCGGGAGGAATTTTTTGAAGCGGGTCTTGTCGATGGCTTTCATGTAGGCTTCCTGAGGAGAGATCATGCCTGAGCTCAGCTTGCTCCAGATGGATTCATCCATGAATTGCATGCCCTCGGACTTGCCGCTGGTGATTACGTCGTAGAGTTTTTGGGTAGCGCCTTCGCGGATGATGGCGGCCACCGCCGGGGTGGCAAACATGATCTCATGCACCGCGGTGCGGCCGGGCCGGTCCACACGTTTGCACAGCAACTGGGCGACGACGCCCCGCAGCGAGGCGGCGAGCATGGTGCGCACCTGGGATTGTTGGTCGGCAGGGAACACGTCGATGATGCGGTCAATGGTTTTGCGGGCATTGTTGGTGTGGAGGGTGCCAAAAACCAGCAGGCCGGTTTCTGCGGCGGTGAGGGCCAGAGAGATGGTTTCCAAGTCGCGCATTTCACCGACGAGAACGATGTCTGAGTCTTCACGCAGGGAGGCACGCAGACCGTCGGCAAACGACGGCGTCTGGATGGGCACCTCGCGCTGAGTGATGATCGATCGCTTGTTGGAGTGAATGAACTCGATGGGTTCCTCGACGGTGATGATGTGCCGGTTGAAGTTGATATTGATGTAGTCCAAGAGCGCGGCGAGTGTCGTACTCTTGCCCGAACCGGTTGGGCCGGTGACGAGCACCAGGCCGGAGCGCATGTGGCCGAACTCCTTGACGACGGACGGCACACCAAGACTTTCGAGCGAGGCAATCTCGGTGGGAATGAGCCGGAAAACGGCGGCCAAGCCATTTTGTTGTTTGAAGTAATTGCAGCGGAATCGCGAATCCAAGTCCATTTCGTAGGCAAAGTCGAGGTCACCGGTTTGCAGGTAACGGGCGAAGGCGCTGGGCTCGCAAATTTCCTCGAGCATGGAGTGAAACCCCTCACCCTGCAGCAACGGCTGTTCGGGGATGGGGATGACGGCACCGTGGACGCGGACCTTTGGCGGCTGGCCTTCAGAGAGATGGAGGTCGGATCCTTTGCTGTCGATTAGATAACGGAAGTAAGCGTCGATGTAAGCCATGGGTGGAGTGTCGGAAACAGATTGGGGTGAGTGGGGGAGCAGACGTTGGCAGGCGAGACGGTGGCCGTCAGGAACGGAAGAACTCGCGCATTTGGTGTTTGTCCTCGGCGCGGTAGAGGGTTTCCTCGCGGGAGATGATTCCTTTGATATAGAGTTGGCGAAGTGATTCGTCCATGGTGATCATGCCGACGTTTTTGCCGGTTTGCATGACTCCGGGCAACATGAATGTTTTGCCCTCGCGGATGCAGTTGGCCACTGCCGGGGTGTTCACTAGCAATTCGAGGGCCAGCACGCGGCCGCCGCCGTCGAGGCGCGGGACGAGTTGCTGGGAGAGCACGCCGCGCAGTGATTCGGAGACCATGACGCGGATTTGCTCGCGTTGGTCCACCGGGAACACGTCCAGCACGCGGTCGAGGGTGCGGGGGGCATTGCCGGTGTGAAGGGTGCCGAGGACGAGGTGGCCGGTTTCTGCGGCGGTCAGGGCGAGTTGGATGGTTTCGAGGTCGCGCATTTCACCGACCATGATGACGTCCGGGTCTTCGCGGAGGGCACCGCGAAGGGCCTTACCGAAGGAATCGGTGTGGGCGTGGACTTCGCGCTGGTTGACGTGGCAGCCCTTGGATTCGAAGACATATTCGATGGGATCCTCAAGGGTGAGGATGTGGTCCTCGCGGTCGATGTTGATGAAATCCACCAGCGCAGCGAGCGTGGTGGATTTGCCGGAGCCGACCGATCCGGTGACCAGGATCAGGCCGTTTTGATAGCGGGTGAGCGGTGTGATGGCGTCGAGGGGCAGGCCAATGTCGGCCATGGAACGGATTTTGGTATTGATGACGCGAAATGCCATGTCATAACCGAGGCGTTGTTTGACGACCGAAGCACGGTAGCGGCCGTGGCTGTTGGCGTAGGCGAAATCCACGTCGCCCTTGTCCTGGAGGCGTGCCCATTCATGCGGACCGAGGAACGAGCGGGCGAGCCGTTCCGTATCGTGCGGTGTGAGGTGCGGATGGTCATCCCAGATGGGAGCCAGTTGTCCGAAGCGCCTCCAAGCTGGGGGATAGGACGTCGGAAGGTGAATATCCGAACACTCGTATTCACGCCCGAGTTGGAGGTATTGGTCAACGTGATCGAGAACTTGATGGCCTGACATGATAGATCTGGTTGGGGAAAAGGGGGTTGGGAAATGTTAGATAAGATGGAGTCGCTGAGGTGGATGGAAATTATTTTGGGTGCCCGTTGTGGTTGGAGCGTTGGCGCAAAACGGTGGCGGAGTGGAGTTGGGTCATAACGAATTCTTGGAGTTGGGTGGTCAACCAGGCTTTAACGAGGGGCCGCGCGGCCGTGTAGGCAAGGGAACCCAGCAGGCCGCTCCAGCTGCGGCGGGGTTTTGTCGTGGGGGGGGGGCGCCGCAACAGGAAAGTGACAGTGAGTGCGGTGGTCAGGACCCCTCCCAGCCAAACAGATGGGTGGCGGCGCAAGGAATGGAGGACTCGGCCGGGCACAACAAGCCGTTGCCGGACGGCGGCGGCTTGTTGGCTGAGCTGGCATCGGGACGCCGCGCTGAGACGAATCAAGGGTTCGATTTGCGGGGTGCTTTGAGGGTGGCGATCCATTCGCGGTCTTTGAGGAATTCGGCGCGGGTGATTGGGAATGCGGGGCGCGAGGCTGTCCGGGCGCGCCGCAGGCAAATTCCTGCGGCCAGAGCATGGGCGGCGGCGGCTGCGAGGGCGAGCCAATGCCAAGGCCAAGCTGTGATGGAGGCGAGTGCGGCGATGCCCCCGGCGAGGAGCAATGCCCAAGCGGAGATGATGGCGAGTGCGGCGAGGGCGATGAGCGCGGCCAGTTGACTGGCCTGGCGGGCGGCGGTTTTTGACTCGAGCTGGATCAGCGCGAGGCGCGAACTGAGCAGGGCCAAAAGCGCCTCACTCCAGCCCACAGGGACCTCAGTCCGAGGCTCGGCTGGGGCATCGGGAGTTGGGAATGGGGCCATGCCGGGAGGAGCATTCATGAGGCGGGGAGCGCTCGTCCAAGCTCAGAGGTCTGGGAGCGATGCGCTCGGGCGGAACGGGCGGGAATGAATTATCGACGGACAATCAATCCAATAAGCACGCCCAAGCCAAGCGCGCCGACGACACATTTGGTGGGGTTCTGGCGAATATAATCCTCAGCTGTGACGTGGAATTCCTTGGTCAATACGCGAGTGTCCCGCCATTGCTCAGCGGCGCTTTCCTGCAAGCGCTGTGCCCGCTCGGCGGCAGACTGCTTGAAATCATCGGCTTTTTCCACAGCGCTGGCTTTGATTTGGCCCACTTTTTCGGTGGCGACTTCGCGGAAGTGTTGGGCGGACTCGATGGCCCGGTCCTTGAGGGTGGACGCCTGAGTGCTGACGTTGTGGGCGAGTTCCTTGGCCTTTTCTCCGGCGGCGGCACGCAGGTCGTTGGCGGCCTGAGCCACGGAGGGCAGCGGGGTGAAGCCGGTGTCCGGATCAAGACGGGTGGCGTTGGAGAGTGGATCTGTCATGGCTCACATTAGGTTGAAGTTAGGCGGGGCCCCATCATGGGGTGCCGCGTGCGGGAACCATGCCACGCCGACGGCCCACGGGCAAGGTGGGACTTGAAAAATCCAAAAATTCAATTTCCTTCGACGGGGTGGGCCTTGGGAGGCAGAGACAAGATTTTGGATTGTTCCGGCGGGGGCTGGGTGAAGGGGGCATTGTTCCATTCTGGTTTGGTTAGCGGGCCGCTGCCGCGGAATTGGAACAATCCGTAAAACGGCCGAAGCGGGAGGGTGACGATGCCGAGGAGGCCGCGAGCATCCACCCGGAGCGTCATGTCCAAGGTGCGGTTTTTCAAATCCACCGAGCCATCTCCACCAAACATCAGTGAGGTGGTGGACGTTTGGAAGTCTTTGGTGTGTAGGATACCCTCTTTGATCGTGAAGGTGCAGAATGCACTTCGCGCCTTCTCGAACCCAGCGTGGCGCTTGCCCAGAACCGCCGCCAGCAAAGGCGAAAGTGGCCCAAGCATGGGTGCGGAAAACAGTTCGGATTTTTCCACTGAGATCAGGCCGCTGCCGCTCATGG
Organism: Akkermansiaceae bacterium; assembly: GCA_903875675.1. Classification (GTDB taxonomy): domain Bacteria; phylum Verrucomicrobiota; class Verrucomicrobiia; order Verrucomicrobiales; family Akkermansiaceae; genus Luteolibacter. Next base: position 12,424 of record CAIQXC010000155.1, on the reverse strand, counting down.
TATCGATTTTGTCCTGGTTGAAGGCAAATTCGAGCCGCCCGGTGAGGGTGCCGCCGCCCTTCATGTTCAATCCGTAGGCGGCGTCGAGGGCCGCCAGCGAGAGGTCGGTGAAAGTGAAATCGCCGCTGATTTTCTTGGAGTTGACGACCTGGATGCGGGCCGCCACCGGGCCCTCGAAGGTGGTCACATCCAAGTCATCGATGAGCACCGAGTTGCCGCGAACCGTGACTTTGCCGGACGATTGCTCGAGGGTGATGTTCTTGCCTAGAAAGACATACTCCGTCGGATCCTTGCTGCGAAACCCAACCGTCAGCGCGCTGCGTCCCTGTGGCGTCACATCAATGATGCCCGATGCACTCAGCCGCGGCGGCCGGTGAAATCGATACACCTCCAGCGAATCCGCGATGGCCGGGGCAAACAGCCGCAGCACCGGAGCGGCCCAAATGTTGCCAACAACGTCCTCGACGGCCACTGTCTTGTTAGAATCGTCGAAGCGGACGCGCCCGGCATGGACGGTGCCGCTGGCGGGGCCGGCGAAGGCTTTGCGGAGCGGGTAGTCTTGATAGTTGAAAACCACGGTGCCATCGGAAAAATCCAGGGCACGGGCGTTGAGTGACATTTTGCATTGGGCTGAATCCACTGGCACGCCGCGGTAGCTGACGTTTTTGACGTGGCCGCTGCCGCTGAATGCCCACGAACGTTTGTCGTTGACGTCGAAGCCGCCCTCCAGCACCACTTGGACGGCTGAGTTGCTGCGTTCGCTGAAGTCGTTGAGTACCTGTTCGAGCGGTTGGCCGACGAAAAACGGGCGGTACACGGCGATTGGCAGGGTTGTTTTGAGGGCCATGCGCAGCAGCGGCCGTTGGATCATCACCTTGCCGCTAGCCTCGCCGTCGGGCCGCACGCAGCGCAAATCGCGCAGATACGCTTCGCCATCGCGCCAACTGAACGACCCCTCGATGAGATTGAACGAAATCCCTCGAATCACCACCGCTTCACACCGGGCGTGGCCGGTCACGTGCACCTGCGGCACGCCGTCGGCTCCCAATTTGAAATCCCCTTCCGCCTCCAGCGTCTGGTCCCCTCCAAAACTGATTTCCTGCAATGTCGGCAGCCCGAACCAGTCCTTGAGCAATGGCGGCATGTTGAGGGACGAGGTGCCGTCAAAGTGCCCTGTGTGCCCGTCCATGTCGTAGTCCACCCGGCCATCGAGTTTTCCACGGGCATCGCGGGCATGCACCGAGCCAAGGGTGATCAGAGAGCCGTTCAGATTGCCTTCGGCGCTCACCTCGTCAATCAGATGACCATTTTTTTCGACGGCCGTAACTTGCAGTGCCATGCGGGCTACGAGCGACGCCGGGTCGGACAAATCGCCCTCGACGAAGACGCGAAGCGCTGGCGGATGGGCTCGGTCGAAGTGCCAGTTTCTGAGTTCGGCGAGGATCTGGGAAAATAGCAACTGCCGCGCCTCCCGGTTGGGATCGGCCTGGGCGGGGGCTCCGGTATCGCGGTACTTGAGCAAGCGAGCGCCGAGAGTCATCTCAATGCCTGCCACGGTTCCGTGGACGTCCCGCAGTTCCAACAACCTGCCGCCGGGCATCAGCAGCGTGCCGGTCAGCCCGCTTATTTCAAAAATTTCACTGGCTGGGTTGCCGGGTTCCATCGGCAGTCGCAGGCTTGCATCGCTGATTTGGACACGCGTCAGGCGCCACTCGCCGCGGGCGAGCTTCGTCTTGTCCACGGCAATGAGTATTCGCTCGAGTTGGGAGAGCATCACGGCGTGTTGCGCGTCGGCAAACACCCGCACCTCACTGGCAACAATCCCCTTGAACGGCATGTAGCTCAGGCTCCCGATGGTCAGGTGGATCCCCTGCTTGGCCATTTCGCGCTCAATGGCCCCGCGCCAAGCGGCAGGTAAGCCGGTGTGATTGGCCCACCAGAGGATGCCGATGAGGGCAAAGGCCGCCACCAGCAGCAGCAGATAGGCGGCGCTGCGGAGGTTGCGGAGAAGGTGCAGGCGGGTCATCTGGAAGTCGGCTTGCCAGCAGCCTAAGAGGGCGCCCGTGAAAATGCAATCCGCGGCTTTTGCGGCTTCCGGCGCTAATCCGTCAGGCAATGAGACCCGCCTCCCGGAATGAATAGTAGGCACTGCGTCCCGGTGATGGCTTGCCGATGATGATGTGGTCAATGAAGCGCACTTGCATCAGATTGGCGGCCTCAACCACCCGCCGGGTCGTGGATTCGTCAGAGCGGCTCGGGCTCGGATCGCCGGATGGGTGGTTGTGAATGAGGATGAAGCCGTAGGCGTCGCGGGTGATGACCGGGCGCAAAATTTCCCGCGGGTGGGCGTTGGATTCATTGACCGTGCCTATCGAAATTATGGTGGTGCCCTGATGTTTCAGCCGGGTATCGACGGTGACGACGACGACTTGCTCCTGGGCCAAGTGGGCCATTTGGGGGCCGAAGGATTCGAGGATACGTTCCGGGGTGTCCAGGGGCAGCAGGTGGACTTGTTCGCGGGCGACGCGGGTGCCGAGTTCAAAAGCGGCGGCGAGCTTGGATGCTTTGGCCATACCCAGGCCCTTTTCCTTGGCAAGTGCGGATACCGGCATGCTGCCTAGCGCGCTCATCGAGCCGTATTTGCTGATCAGATCCCGGCCGATGTCAATCGCGCTGTGGCCTTTGATGCCAGTGGAGATGAACAATGCCATCAATTCAGAGTTGCTGAGGGCACCAGGACCTAACAATGCCAATTTCTCACGCGGTCGCTCGTCAAATGGCATGTCCTGGATACGATGATTACTCATAATGCAGCGAAATTATCATTGTCCTCGCGCCGAAGGAAGGATGAATTCGGGCGCATCTCCGAAAGTTGCAATATTTCCAAAAACAGAAGTTCAGAAATCAGCAATGTCCGTGAAAATTGTGGTTGCCGCACGCCGCTGGAGGACTTGCGCCAAGGGACTGGTGCCTGTGGTGGCCAGCGAGTGGCAAAGCGCGGCCTGTTTGCCCGGCCTGACGCGAGTACCCACAAGGCCCGGGCGGCGGCCAGCGGCCCGTGGCCCAAGCTGATGCGCTGAGGCGGCGGCTTGGGTGCGTCAAAGACGGGCAGGAATACTGCGGTTAGATTTGCGGTGCCCACCGCGTCGTCCGGGAAAAGCGATGCCACATGGCCGTCCTCGCCCATGCCTAACAGCACTAGATCGAGCGTCGGCATTTCGCCGGTGGCGCAGGAGCAAACTTGCAGGAGTTCGCGGGTGGCCTCCTGAGCGGCGGCGGCCGGGGCGAGTTCGCCGCGCAGACGGTGAATCTGGTTTTCGGGCACGGCAGCGGGTAGCAACAGAGCCTCGTGTGCCAAGCGGAAATTGCTTTCGGGGTCGTCAGGAGGCACTCCGCGCTCGTCCGCCCAGAAAAACTGCACTTGCTTGAAGTCCATCGCACGTGCCGCCGCCATCGATCCCGCCGCAACCAGCAGTTTGCGCATCACCCGGCCGCCGGACAAGGCCACCGTGAAGTCGCGACCGGTGGCTGTGGTTGACGCAATGGCATCCAACCACGCCGCAGCGGCAGCAGCCACCAGCGCGTCATCGTTCGGAAAGGACAGGATTTGGAATTGGCTCACGGGAAATGTTTTTTTCGTTAGGGATTGCGAGGCTCGCGCCAGGCACGTCCCGATTGAGTGAGGAGCTCGTCGGCCAGATGTGGCCCCCAGTTGCCAGCCGGATAGAACTCGCGTTTGTCCAGCGGGAGGCCGTCCCAGCCGGCGCGGATTGAATCGACGATTTGCCATGCCTGTTCGACTTCATCGCGGCGGATGAACAGGGTGGCGTCGCCGATGATCGCATCCAGCAGCAGGCGCTCGTAGGCTTCCGGCGTGTACGCGCCAAACTCACTGTCATAACTGAAATGCATCCGCACCGGGCGCAACCCGTATCCCACACCCGGCACCTTGCCGGTAAAGCGCAACGAGATGCCCTCGTCCGGTTGCAGCCGCAGCGTCAGTGCATTGGCGTCGAGCAGCGGGCCGCACTGCGCGGCAAATAACACATTGGGAGTGGGCTTGAACTGGACGCGCACCTCGCTGGCGCTGAGTGGCAGGGCCTTGCCGGTGCGCAGATAGATTGGCACGCCGGCCCAGCGCCAGTTATCGATGAACAATTTGGCGGCCACAAATGTTTCGACGCTGGACTGGGGATTGACTTTTGACTCGGAGCGATAGGCGGCTTGTGCCTCACCCGCGACGAAGCCCTCGCGATATTGTCCGCGCACCACGTGAGCCGCGACTTCGTCTGGGCGCAGGCGGCGCAGTGATGAGAGGAGTTTGACTTTTTCATCGCGCACCGGTTCGGCATCCAGCGAAACGGGTGGTTCCATGGTGACCAAAGCGAGCACCTGCATGAGGTGGTTTTGGAGCATATCGCGGAGTGCGCCGGCTTCCTCGTAATAGCCGCCGCGTGAGCCGACGCCAAGTTTCTCACTGACGGTGATTTGGATGTGGTCCACAGCGTCGCGGTTCCAGAGTCGCTCGAAGATGGAATTGGCGAAGCGGAATGTGAGGATGTTCTGGACGGTTTCCTTGCCCAGATAATGGTCGATGCGGAACACCTGTTGTTCGTGGGCGAAACGGGTGAGTTCGTGATTGAGTTTGCGGGCCGATTCCAGGTCTCGGCCAAAGGGTTTTTCGATCACCAACCGCTGCCAGAAGCCTTGGCCATCCCGGTGCAATAACTTTGCCTCGTGCAGGTGCTCAGCGACCACGCTGAATTGACTCGGCGAGGTGGCTAGATAAAATAACAAATTTTGTTGCAGCGCAGGCGTCGGAAATGTCTGGATAAGCGCTGCAAGCTTGACGTACGCCGCCGCATCGTTGAGGTCTCCTTGGCAGTAGTCCACCCGTTGCGCAAACGCTTCCCACACCGGCTCGTTCAACGGTTGGCTGCGCGAAAAGGCCGCCAACGCCTCGCGCAATTCCGCCCGCCACGACGCCGCGGATTTTTCCCGCCGGGCGAACCCGATGATCCGGAAATCCGTCGGCATCTGCCCGTCCTTGCTCAAATGATAGAGCGCCGGCACCAGCTTGCGGGCCGTCAAGTCTCCGCTAGCCCCGAAAATCACCAAGGTGCACGGCTCCACCGCTTTGCGGACCTGGTCGAGTCGGCAGGTCATCAATTCATCCATGTCTTCGGTGCGGTGCATCTGGCGCCACTGTGCGGCAGTCCCACCGGAATTCAAGGGCCAACCCATTTCCGGGCCTGCCCGACCTCACTTGGGGCGCGGCCTTTCTTGATGCGGCTGAGGCGGCTTGGGTGGCGGATTGCTGCCGCCAAGCAGGCCGTTGAGAACGCCGCCGAGGGTGCCCGCTGCGGAGTCGATGACCTCGACGCCTTTGCCGACGGCTCCAGACTCGCCGAGGATGGAACGAGTGAATTTGAGGACTTTTTCGCCGGTTTCCGGGATGACGTCGAACATGCGGTTTTGCGCGGCGTCCATCAGTCGTTTTGTTAGATCCTCCTCAGGATCATCGAGTGTGCCGGAAATGTGCAATGGGCTCCAGAGCATGCCGCGTTCGCCGGGGAGAAACACCACGGTTTCCGCACCTGGGATGGCAGCGAGGGTGCCGGGTGCCAGGCCCAGGCGCAGCAGTCCATCGATCGAGCGGCCGCGGATCGTCAGTTGGCCTTCGAGCCGGACGAGGCTTTCGCTGGAGAGCACCAGATTGGTGAGTGAGATCTCGCCTTGCTGCCAGCGCCAATCGGCGCGGGCCTCACTGAGGTTGAGGACCCGGAAGCGGCGGGTGTCGGCATAGGCGGCGAGCGAGTCGAGCATCGGCAGGGCGGTGAGCACGCCATTTTTGAGGGTGAGGGTGCCAGTGGCCAGCGGGCCGGTGCTGCGGTGTTCGATGACGAACGAGGAGGCGACGTCGCCGGTGAGGCGTTTGGACCAGTCGGCGCTGAGCAATTCATCGCATTTGACGCCGCGCAAATTGCCTTCGGCGGCATATTGTTGTTGTTTGGGAATCCACTCGCCGCTGGCATCAAGGCGTCCTTGTTTGAAGATGGACGCTGTGGCATCGGTGACAAAAAAACCGCCGTTTTGGTAGCGAAGGCGGGCTCGGTCGAGGTCGATGGCGGGGATCGATGGCCACGGGAGGCGGAGGCGGCCGCCGTCGATTTCGGCTCGATAGGCATGTTTGTCGTGGGTTCGCTCGACGGCCACCCGCATGCCGTAGGCAAAGAGGTCGCCGTCGTCGAAGGTGGCCTTGACGATGAGTTCGCGGAGGTCCAAGCCGTTGATTTCGACGGCGGTGGGAAGCCAGCCGTGTTTTGCCGGGGTGGCGGATGGGTCGTCTGGGAATGCGATAGCGAGGGCAGTGGCGTCGGAATGGGAGCGGGCATCCAAGTTGACTTCGACGCGGTTGACGCTGGCCCCGTCGAGGTCCCAGACGCCGCGGCGCACGCCGGCGAGATTCACTTCGGAGTGGAGGCGGTCGGCATGCAGCGAGCCGATCAGCCCGCGGCCGTTGGCCTCGAAGGCGGCGGTGTCCACGACCAAGCCATCCCAGTTGAAGCGGCTGAATTCGCCGGTCATGCCAAGTGCCTTGCTGACTTTGGCAGAGAGCAGGCGGCGGAATCCATCGGAGTGGAGGTAGCTTTTGAGCGACCAGTAGCCGAGAGCCGCGCCAAGGACGCCGAGCACGAGGGCGGCGACGGCGAGGCGTCCCAGCCATCCGCTGGTTGGGGCACCACGTCGTTTTCTGGATCGGCGGCTCATGGGTGGGCGATTGAGTTATTGTTAGGCAGGGGCAAGCGTGAGGGTTGGAGGATTGCAGGCATCAGGGTTTGGGCAAGTCGATGGGTGTTTCCGGGGGGGGATTGGCGGGCAGGCTAACTGCTGAGTCTGAATTGTTGCGTGAGAAGATCTTGTTCATGCGGTCGAGGTACTTCGAGAGATTGTCTTCCCGGTTGTGGGGTTGGGCCGCCAAGCGTTGCTTCAGGCTCAGGTAATCTTCGAAAACACCACTGGTTTGGCGGGCACGGGTGATCTCAAACCAATCCAAGTAATCCCGGGCTCGGCTGGCCTTTGCCAGCAAGGTGCGCCGGGTTTCCAGCAGTTCGGCCAGCTGAACGGCGGTTTTTTGGGTTTTGTGGCGGGCGATGGCGGCGAGGGTTGTTAGGTATTTCTCGATGAGTGGACGGTATGAAGGGAAACAGCGGTAACTGAGGCGCACGAGTTCGTCCTGAGCCAAGCGGACGGAATCGGCGCGCTCGACGGGTTTGAGGGCGTCGAGCAGTTGCCAGTCGCTGATGGGCTTGCGCTGTTGGCCGCCTTCAGCGGTGGCGAAGTTCAGGTGCAGAGCGTCGTCGAGCGCGGTCTCGGATTCCGGGATGGTCAGAATTTCGGTGAGGGTGGGGGTTGTCAATTCGGCGAGTTGGAGGTCCCTCCACTTGGCCAGGCTGGTTTCGGAGAGGTTGAGATCGGGGAAATGGCGGCGCAGCAGGGCGGGCATTTCGCCGTCGAAAGCGGCGGATTGTGAGAGGAACGTGAGGAAGCCCTCGCGGCCTTGGGGTTGCCTGAGAAGGGCCATCACGAGGGCACCGGAGGACACGCGGAAGGTGGCGTGCATGACTCCGTCGAGTTCTTCATACTGGCTTTCATTGAGGGTGAAAAGTTCTTCAAGTTTGAACAGGCCACCGTTTTTGAAGAGCGCCTCGTACAAGCGGCGGTCATTGGATTTAAGCTTCCAGGCGGTGGCCTCGCGCAAGCCCTCGACGAGCCATGGAGCGACCATCAGCGGGGTTTCCGGTTGGCCTGGGGGACGGCCGCGCAGGGCTCGTTCGTAGAGCAGCGAGGTGGTGATGGTGTGTTTGAAGTATTCGGATTCGATGCCGCGGCCCAGATGCACATCCAGCCGCAGATCATCACCGGCCTCGCTGAAGAGCAGCTTCATCGCCACCGAGCGCTGCGGCAGCGGGTCGCCCGGCTTGCCATGAAGGAAAATCGATACTGGCACCTTCCAGCCGTCTTTCTCCCCGGTGAGCAGCAATAAATCATCCTTGGCATCCTCTGCCATCATGGCCACCGTCCCACGAAGCAACCCGTCAGCACCGCTGACTCGGAATTGGCCGCTGCGACTTATCGCCTGCTCGCCGCCCGGAGCTACAGGGCCTGGAGGGGGTACCACTGGAACTGGGAGGGCAGCCACTTCCGGCACCGGCAAGGCCTGCGGAGGCTCCGCGCCGGTTGCTGCGGCGGCGAGGGCAAGCCCGAGCAGGAGGGAGGGTTTCATGGGTTGGGAGGGCTGATGGCGGGTGGCTGCGGCCCGTGCGGATCGAAGGTAATGCTGTCATCGGCGAATTTGACCCGGGGGATTTCGCTGAAGCCGAGGCGGAGTTCCTCGGGGAAGACAGCCGCCAAGCTCTTGAAGGCTGGCAATACCAAGTGCAAAAACCCTTGCGGCACCGCCAACCTGCCAAAACGTCCGCCACATTTTGGATATGGCAAATACGGATGAAACTCACCACCGTGGAATTGCACGTTGCTCGTCGGCCCGTCCTCACTCTCGGATTGCTCAACCTGCAGGTACATCGAGACCGTGAAGGGATGGCCCAGCACCTTGCGCTCCAGCACCACTTCCGCACGCCCATCCTCCAGCCGCACCCATACGGCGTCCAGCGATACGTGCCCGGCGAACTTGCCGCCTTGCTTCGTCTGGAGCGTGCTTGTCAGCCAGCGATTGATCTCGCTTTGGGTGAATTTGACCGGGTACGAGTGATCGAGTGCATTTTGCAGCAGTGCCTTCACGTCAAGCGGTAGCGCCGGGCTGCTCACCGGGGAGTCGCTGCGGACGTCGCTCAAATCCTGGGGCTGGGCCATGAAATAGACGGCAACCCCCAAGCCGGCGGAAAAAATCACCAGCACGAGCACGAGCGCTCGGGAGAGGCAGCCGCGCGGAGCTGTGGGGGTGGTTTTCGCGTCGTTGCCGTCGGCCATGCCGATGGCTTAGCACGGGTGAACGGGCTTGCCAAGGCGATTGAGTGACGGCATCGAGAAGAAATTTCTCAAGATTTCGGTGATTTGAGTGGCAATCCGCGTCTCAGTAGTTAGATTAGTCACGAGTCATTCCCAATTCCCCCCCTTCATGCAACTCCACGTCCGTGCCACCCCAAACGCCCGTCGAAGTGAAATCGTGGGTTGGGAGGAGGAGGCGCAGGTGGGGCGGGTGTTGCGGGTGCGGATTGCCGCGCCCCCGACGGAGGGCAAGGCAAATGCCGAGCTGCGCGAGTTTCTGGCGAAGTCGCTGGGCCTATCAAAATCAAGGGTCACCTTGGAAAAAGGCGCTTCGTCCCGCTACAAAACGTTTCGCATCCCGGATGGTACCCATATACCGGCCGCAACGGGCTGATGGGCACACGAAATCGCTTTGCGCGATGTTACTTCTTGCTGCCGAAGCGGTAGATCGTCGTGCTCTTGAGCGACTTGCCGGGCTTGAGAATGGTGCTGGGGAAGGTCGCTTGGTTAGGTGAATCCGGATAATGCTGGGTTTCGAGGCAGAGGCCGTTGCGCAACTCATACTTCTTGCCGGACTTGCCTGTGAGCTTGCCATCGAGGAAATTGCCGCAATAAAATTGGATCCCCGGCTCGGTGGTGAGCACTTCTAGGGTGCGGCCGCTGCCCGGTTCGTACACCTTGGCAGCCAGCGTGAGTTCGCCACTCTGGTTATCGAGCACCCAGTTGTGGTCATAGCCGCCGCCGAATTTCATTTGCTCGTCCTCGGCGTTGACGCGTGCGCCGATGGCAGTGGGTTTGGTGAAGTCAAACGGCGTGCCGGCCACCGGGGCAAACTTGCCGGTGGGGATGAGCCCCTCGGTCACCGGGGTGTATTTAGCAGCTGCGAGCATCAATTCGTGGTCGAGGATATCGCCATTGCCTTCACCCTTGAGATTGAAATAACTGTGCTGAGTGACGTTCACCGGCGTGGCCTTGTCGGTGGTGGCCGCATACTGGATCTTCCACTCGTTCTTATTGCTCAGGGAATAGGTGACGTTCAGGCTGAGGTTGCCGGGGTAGCCTTCCTCACCGTCCTTGCTCAGATAGGTGAACGTCACCCCTTGCGAGCCATCCTTGCTGAGAAATCCTTGGCCTTTCCAAACCACCTTGTCGAAGCCCTTGAGGCCACCGTGCAGCGAGCACTTGATGCCACCGGGATCATTGTTGGTGGCCAGCGTGTGGTCCTTGCCATTGAGACTGAATTTGCCATTGGCGATCCGGTTGCCATAGCGGCCAACAATCGCCCCGAAATAGGGTGTATCCGCGATGTACTCGTCCACCGTATTGTAGCCAAGCACGATGTCGGCGAGCTTGCCGTCGCGATCCGGCGTCTCGAGGCTCAGCACGATGGCACCATAAGTCATGGCACGGAGTTTGACTCCATTGCTGTTGGTTAGGGTGAACACCTCCACGGCGGTGCCGTCGGTGGTCTTGCCAAATGCTTCGCCTTTGGGGGCCGCAGCTTTCGGCGCGGCCGCCTTGGGTGCTTCAGCGGCCAGCACGCAGCTGCTCAGAGCGGTGATGAAAAACAGAGCGGTAGATTTCATGGTCAGTTCGGGTTCGTTGATTGGTTGGTTGGTTGTGGGTGAATCGGACACCTTCGGCCGCAGAGTCCGGTTTTCAGCCACCGGCTTCAAGCACAATGTCCAACTTTTTGCGGGTTCCAGCTGTGGGATGTCTAACGAATTATTTCGTGAAAAAGACATGAATTTCGCTTATTAGACATTGCCTCACTACCGGGTTTTCTGTTTGCCTAAGCATGAAGTTTGCAGCTTGCATCGGCATCCCGGCATCGGGAGTTAGTTCAGGACGGCATTTCACTAAACCCCCCCCAATAACCCAACTCTCCTCCACGGGCTGCATCGTGCCTCGTGGTGGCTGTTGGCGTCGATAGACCCATTCGCATTATATCCCAATCATATCTACAAAACATGAAACCTAGTACCCGCATTCAAAAACCCAACAGGAGGTCCGGTCGCTGGCTGGCGAGTGCCTCATTCGCCCTCACAGCGCTGGCCTGTGTTGTCCCGGCTATGGCCGCGAGCAAGTACTGGGACACCACCACCACTGCAAACCTCCAGGCCGGCAATGGCAACTGGGACACCGGCAGCACCACGCTGTGGAGCACCGCCACGGCCGGCAGCAGTCCGCTGGTGAGCTGGGCCAACGATGACGATGCGTTTTTCCAAACCGCAGGGGCCAACGTCGTGACCATCACCTCGTCGGTTAGGGCCAAGAGTCTGACCATCACCACCAACGCCACGGTCCTCACACTCAGTGGCGGCACCTTGCAACTCGGAAGTGCCGGGGCCAACGGCAACCTGACAGTGGGCGGCAACCAGGATTCGGTGATCAGTTCCAACGTGCAACTTCTCGGCAGCAACCCGACTTGGAACATTGGCCGGATTCTGACGATCGCCGGGTCGATCTCAGAAATCGGCGGTTCCTACGGCTTCACCCAAGCCACCGGCACGTCAACCCTCAAGCTTTCCGCTGGCAACACCTATTCCGGCAACACCACTGTCAACGCCGGCACACTGAATCTAACGACCTTCACCGGTGCCTCGCCCAATTCCAACGTCACAGTGGCCAGCGCTGGAACTCTGAGTCTCGATAGCGCGTCGGGCACCTACGCCGCTTCCGTCACACGTGCCAAGGGCGTCACCCTCAACGGTGGCACCCTGATTGTCACAGGGACGGCCGTCGGCAATACCAGCGATGCGCTAACCAACGCGCTGACCCTTGGCTCTGGCAGTTCGGTGGTGACGCTCACCCCCAATGCCGCCACAAATGCCCAGTTGCAGGCTGCCAGTTTGGTGCGCAACGTCGCGGGCGGCGTGCTTTTCCGCGGCGCGAACCTCGGCAGCAATACCCTGGCGTCCACAACCGCCAACTCCGGCAATATCAATTTCACCAACACTCCCACCATGATGGGTGGCAGTGGCAGCGCCGGTAGCACCACCGTGAGCATCCTGCCTTATGCGATAGGCGACAATGCCGTGGCTGGCACCGGGACTGACTTGGTGACTTACGACGGCAACGGCGTGCGACGCCTGGCCAGCAGCGAGTACCTCACGACGTTGAGCGCTGGCAATGCCACCTTGGATAACGTCAAACTCACGTCCGCGCTAACGGGCATTAACAGCGCCACCACCGTCAACGCATTGGTGTTAGGCACGGGCGGCAGCCTCGACGGCAGCGACTTGCTCAGCCTGAACAGCGGCGCGATCGTTGCCCTCGACAACACCAGCATCGGCAATACCACCCCGGGCAGTCTTGCCCTTGGCGGTGCCGAGGGCTGTGTGACGGTCATCACCGGCAAAACCCTCACCATTGGCAGCGCCGTGAGCGGCAGCAACGGCCTGAGCAAAATGGG
>CAIQXC010000154.1 GCA_903875675.1 Akkermansiaceae bacterium | reverse complement strand
GTGGGAGGTTCTCCTGAAGTTCGCCATCGCCGCACAGGAAGCAATAAACGAAGAACTCGAACAAGTCGGTGGATGCGACGGCGAGAAGCTCCCTAGTTGAATCGACGTCCACCGCGCCGACGCATCACCTTTAACGTTCGGTCGGAATAAGAACACATCCGATGACTCTGCGAGACAAGCAACAGATCACCATGAGTGACAATGAAACACAGCAGCAACCGTGTTGGATTCTGCGGAGTCTCTCGAATATCGTAAGATCGCGATTCGCCAAACTCCCCGTGAAGCGAAGCGAGGTCATAGATGCTTTGTCTCCTATTTATGGTAGCAGAGGAGCGCGATTGTATTTCTCCGCTCTTAGACATGGCTATATTCACGAGGGCTATTGGATGTCGGGCAAGCATCCTTGCTATAGTATGGGTTTGCGTGACGGATCGGAGCTCAAACGTGATTCGTCCTGCTGGCCACGGATTCTACAAGTTCATCGTCAGAGAGCAGCCAACAAACCCAACAAGGCGTCGCACCGAATGCCCGATAAGCCCCACAACCGCAAAACCAATCACTGTTCAACCGCCGGGCATCGGTGGACATGAGCGTTAGACCATTGCACTCTATGACATCAGCGACCATCAAACTTTTCCTACCACGCGGGGACGCAAAGAGTCTCAGAACAGCCGAGATTTCCAATTGGACAGGCAAGGCAGTAGCAGCACCGCGAACGGAACTAGACGAACTACTGCGACGCGAAGAACTAGACAAGTCAGGCGTCTATATTCTATCCGGGACCGACCCGTTAACCGGCTTCCCGCGTGCATACATCGGCGAGGCAGAGGTTATTCGTGAGCGCCTCAAACAACACAAAGCGAAAGAATTCTGGATTACTGCGATTGTGTTCGTTAGCAAGGACGAGAATTTGACCAAGGCCCATGTGAGGTATCTTGAAGGACGACTTATATCTGAGGCGATACAGGTAGGTAGATTCACGCTGGAGAACTGCCAGGCGGGGGGATCTAAACTTCCAGAGTCCGACCGTGAGGATATGGAGGTTTTTCTCTCTCGCATACGACAGCTTCTTCCAGTTCTAGGCTCAGAGATTTTCGTCTCCATAGCCCCACAGCAGTCCGCGAGCAAGCAAGCTAGCGGTCAACTTGTCTGCCGCATCAAGGGCGCTCAGGCATTTGGCCAGCGGACTCCCGACGGCTTCGTGATCTTCCGAGGCTCAACCGCTGTATTGCAGGAACGCCCAGCTACCCTGAGGCGACAACCATATTTGGTCCAGCTACGTAACAAGCTTGTTACCGAGGGCACCCTTACCGAACAAGATGGCTTTTATGTCTTCACTAAGGACACCGAGTTTTCGAGTCCTAGTGCGGCGGCGTCCGTCATTCATGGGGGCGGTGCGAACGGTTTAACCGAATGGAGAACTGAGCATGAAAAGAGCCTTATCCAACTCGACGAAAGAGTCTAACAATACATGGCTGGACAACCGGCGTTAAGCATCTCAACCTCATGACAAATTCCTTGCAATATCCGCCGGTGCCAGCATATTTGCGTTAGCCAAGAAAGAGGACAAGACCAATGAACACAGATTCCAAGCAGAAGCTCTCAGCGGTTGCACTCAATAGCGCACTGACGTACGCGGTAGCGGCATTGATCGTCATCGGGACCAGTGTCGCCTCCATTGAGCACGACTCTCCCGTAATTCTTACAGGGACCGTTGTAATTGTCGCCATAGCTTTGGTCGTTGGATTCCTTGGTCTGAGATTTATTGCCCAGTCCGGAATTCGATTCCCAGAATCCTGTATGATTATTGCCCGGCCACTCGGACCTCTGTATATCGCCTATGATTGCGTAAGCCGCGTCGAGCGTGTAACAAGATCGAAAAACCACAGAACAGAGAAAGTCAGAGTTACCTTCAGGCATCTTGGGAAAGAGAGCGTGTTGAATCTCACGCCCGAGTGTCCGGCAATCGTTGCATCCGAAATTCTGGCACACTGCCCACGGCTCACATCTAGCAGAGTCTGTTGTCTGGTGCGGGATCAGACTTTTCGTGCTGCAAGGGAGAGTCTCTTATTAGCCAACAGTAAGTCTACCAAAAGATAGAAGGCTAACAAGTCGTGGATGCCAAGCCGCTGGAGCCTATCCTTTCACCAACCAACTTCACCTCAACATCGCGGCTGGTATCACAGCAAACGTTCTACATCAAAATAATGAAGATCAAACTCTTAGCGCTTACTCTTACCTTGCTCCTAATTGGCTGTGCGGACCGGAAAGCTTTTAGCAGTGTAGAGGTAAATTTCAAATCAAGTGGGCAGATGGTTGATCTCGTGGGAATCTCTGGTCTGGATATGGGGCCAATGTACACTCCTGCATCCTACACTCCTAGAAATGTGGGAGATAAAGGATACATCTCGTATGATGACGTTATATTGGATGATGAGCTTGTATTTCGGTGGCGCTTATCCAAGGGTGATCACGAGAAGGTTTTCACACAGGTCGTGAAGAGACCACATAATATTCCTAAAATTATACCGCGTAACTCTATCGTAAGATTTAGGCATTCAGGCGGTCACTGGACGATCTTGCTTGATAGATCTTAATCAAAGTTTTCGAAAGATGCCCCTCACGTTAGTCTGATGTCTAGACCTCAAAAGAATCAATTAAGTCGAACAATTCAGTGCTGCCGACCAGCATGAACGCCACAACTGCAACCCCAAATCGTCTCATCTGCCTGGCGGCAGACTGAGGCGTTCGCTTCCTAAAGATATGATCTTCCACACGATGCTCACGTTTTGCTGCATGTCCGTATTGATGACATCGGCATTGCCCTGCCAGCCTCAATTGACTGGGAAGCTGGCTGAGAAGCACGAGATTTACCTCAACCAAGCACTTTTGCGTGATGCTACTGGAGGACTTTCCAGAATATGGAATACGCGTATCGACTTAGATCCGGATGTGTCATCCATCTCGGGCTTATGGATTGATTACGCGCCCAGAAAGGAGCTGACATTACGAGAGGTTCTGGACGAGATTCTCCGGTTCGTCAAAGACAAGCATAAGATCAGCCTTAGGTGGAAGGCAGATGGCGACCGCATCCAAATCAGCAAAGATAAGAGCGAACAAGCAGTGGATGGCAAGCCGCCTAAAGCTCCTCAACCACCCCGCTAATTCACCCCAACAGCGCGGCCGCCATCACAAAAGCGTTGTGCGCCGAGCAAAGCAAGGCGCTTCTTATC
>CAIQXC010000153.1 GCA_903875675.1 Akkermansiaceae bacterium | reverse complement strand
GGCATGGGAGGAAAAAATCGGCCAGGAGGGAGTGAGGAATCGGGCGGCGGGGAGTGGCTGGAGGATCAGAAACGGCGTTCTTCGACGGTGATCACGTCGTCGGGTTGCATCAGGTATGGGCGGTCGCCGTGCTGGGAGAGTTCCTTGTAATCGACGACTTTGACGGTGCCTTTTCGGTTGATGCTAACTCTTTTAGGATTGGCTAGATCGGTGGTGCCGCCGGCGAGGGCGATGGCATTGATCAGATCGAATCTACCTTTGAGAGGGAATGGGACCTGGCCGGGCTTGTGGACTTGGCCGAGGACAGTGACGTACTTATCGACATTGGCGCTTTGACTGACGACGATGCGATCGCCCGGAGCGAGTTGGGTGCGGCCTGCGGGGCCTTGGATGGCGTCCTTGCTGAAGTTGCTAGTCGCACCTGATGCGCGGATGAGCTGGATGCCATTGCCATCGGCGTCGGCATTATCGGCGAGGCCGCCGACGGCGGACATCGCGGTTGCGAGGTCGAGGCGACCTGAGACGGGCATGGGGATTTGGCCTGGGGTTTTGACGGCGCCGAAGACGGCGACGTACTCAGCAGCGTACTCGGCGACGGTGAGGGTAATTTTAGGTTCGACGAGATAATCCTTGGCATAGAGCTCGCGGATATGGGCTGTGGCGGCGGCGAGGCTCATACCGGTGACCTTGACCGGGCCGAGGAGCGGGAAGGAGGATTCGCCAGTCTTGAGGATACGCACCAGGACGGAAAGCTCGGGCTCGCCATAGACGGCAAGACTGATGGTGTCGTTAGGCCGCAAAATATAACCCGCGTCATCGCCGCCGGCTGCAAAGGCGGCAAGGGGCGACAATAAGAGGGCGCAGAGCAGAGCGACAAAAGCGATCGAGGTCTTCAAGGGGATTGGTAAGTTGGGAGTTGGGCAAGCGAGCCAGGGCCAGCGGGGAAAGTGGCGTGCGGCAGGGTAGCCGCAATACTTGAGTGCGCAAGTGCTAAAAATTTCGTGGTGAGGCGGAAGGCGGGTTAGAATCGATAGCTGAGGTTCATGCCGGTTTGGCAGGAGTTCCAAGCCTTGCCTGTGGAACCATAGCCGGAGTACACGCCATTGCTTTGGTCGTTGTAGCGGACAAATACCCTGACGATGCCTTTATCGCCGAACAGCTGCATGGCGACCGAGGTATCGACGCCGAGCATGTCGCCGCTCGGCCTGCCTTTGACGCCTGCGGGGGCGACCGAGCTATTGGCTTGATAGGTTGTGCCGAGGCTCCAGATGAAGCGCTGGAGCCTGCGATTGATGCCGAGGCGCACCGAATCATTTTCATAGAAAGCGCCCACGAATGTCGGGTCGGCCTGGACACTTCTGGACAGGTTGAGATTCATGCCCCAGAGGGCGGACGCTTGGTAGTTTAGGCCGAGGGAGGCGGAGAGCGTGGGATCGGCGGATTTACCGGTGTCGTAGCGGGAAAAGTCGAGTCCCACCTGGGACGTCATCGTGACTTTGACGTCGAGCTTGTAATTGAGGTTGAGGGTGGGCCCGATGGAGGAGCGGCCGGTTTTGAAGCTGGAGTAGGTATTGGAATTGTAGGTGTAGTGGACGCCGGGGCCGATTTCTGTGAGGGGCGAATATTTCCAGAGGGCGGCGGTACCGACCGAGTAGTTGCTGGTATCGCCGTAATTGCCGACGTTTACACTGTCTGACCGCTGGCTGAAATTGCCGGTGATCGCGGTTTTGGCGCTGAGTTCGTAGCGGGCCGAGAGGGCTGAGTGGAATGAGGTGATCTCGATGACGTTGGTGAAGACGGCGCCAGCGTAGTTGTTGCTCTGGCGGTCGAGATCGTAGCCGAAGTTTGCCGAAGCCGTGAAGTGGGCGGCGTCGAAATTGCCGAGGATGCTGGCGCTGCGGTTCACGCGATCGAAGTTGCTCTGATTGTAACTCTGATTGAAGGAGCTGCTGGAGGTGCCGCCGAAGGTGGTGGCCGAGGAGTAATTCTGAGTGCCGCCGCGGCTTTCGTCGATGCCAGCGGTGGCGGCGAGCGTGAAGTGGCCGCCTTTGTACTGGCCGAGCAAACCGCCGCCTTGGCTTTAAGCCATTGACACGACTGAATTCACGTGTATTGTGGGTTACTAATGTTAAATCATTTACTATGGCAATAGCAGCTATTTGCAAATCATAAGGTCCAATAGGTTGTCCTTGTCGC
>CAIQXC010000152.1 GCA_903875675.1 Akkermansiaceae bacterium | reverse complement strand
TAGCGAGTTGGGGTAAAATTGCGGTAGAATTGTTAGAAACATGTGAGAGGGGTCATGGGTGGTAGCGACGCATGACGCGCGGTGTGATGCCGGTGAGAATTTCCCAGACAACGGTTTGAGCGAGGACGGCGACTTCGGCCACGGGCAGGTGAGGGCCGAAGAGTTCCACTTCGTCGCCTTCCGCGACGCAGGCACAAGCGCTCACATCCACCATCATCTGGTCCATGGTCACCCGGCCAAGAATGGGAAAACGCCGACCTGCAATCCACACCTCAGCCCCCTGCCCTGACACCTGCCGCGGATATCCGTCACCGTAGCCGATGCCCACGGTGGCGACACGCGTCGGGCGACTTGTCACAAAGGCCCGGCCATAGGAAACACCGTGACCGGCGGGCAGGTCGCGCAGCAAGGTAATGCGGCTTTTGAGCGTCATGACATTTCGCAGAAGTGGTTGGAACTGCGGCAAGGGGGAGATGCCGTAAAGCATCAGGCCAGGACGTGCGAGATTGCAGGCACCGTTGGGATAGCCGAGAATGCCAGCGCTATTGGAAAGGTGGCGCCAGCGGAAACGCGTGCTGCCGCCCAGTTCAAGGATGATAGCGTCGAAGCGAGCCATCTGGTGCCGGGTGAATGGCTCATCTTCGTCGGCCGATGGCAGATGCGAGCCAATGCCTTCTATCTCCAACCACTCGAAACCCTCCAACGCCGCCAAAGTGGCCGACAAACCGTCAGCCACAAAACCACCCCGGCCCATCCCTGTGTCCACCGCCAAATGCACCTTGAGCCGCGTCCCGCGTGCCGCCGCCAGATGGTTGAATTCCCGTGCCTCCTCGAGCGATGAGATGCACGGCGTCCAGTCGCGGGCGACGATTTCCGCGCGTTCGGCAGACCAGGTTGGACCTAGCAAATAGATCCGGGTGCTCACTCCGGCGTGGCGGATTTGGCGGGCTTCCCGAACATTGGCCACACCGAAAAACGCCAGATCCTCGGTGGCCAAGGCACGGGCAATCTCCTCAAGTCCGTGGCCGTAAGCACCGGCCTTGACCACCGCCATCAACTCCACTCCGCAGGACTGCCGGGCCACCGCCAGATTTGAGCGCAGCGCCGCCAAGTCAATCTCCGCCCACGCCCGTGGTGGCGAAACTGGAAATTCTTCGGTCACGCCCACGAGCGTATTCTGCCTACCGCGCAGCGCAAGCCCGGTTTTGCGAGGGAATGAGAGGCTCGGCGGATTTTTGCAAGGTGAACCGCTCATCAATCCATGTGCGCTCTGCCGCCAGAAGAATAAGGCGCGTGGCGGATCACCGTTCAAAAATCCGCCCTGGCCCGCGCGAAGAATCGCAAATGGACCCTTGCCACGGGAAAACCGCCGGATATGCTCCAAGGCGACGCCGGCACCTGCCATTCCTCCAACAGAACCTATCCAAAATTTTCCGCATGCACCGCCCCCGCCCATTTCCTCAGCTCCGTGCCGTGGCTTGTCCGTGCGCCGCCAGCCACAATCCACGTTTCTAGCAGCCCACTAGCGGATCGCCCGGCCGATGGCTAACATACTCACGATATCCATTGTTATTCCGGTGTATAACGAGGCACCGGTGCTGCCGCTCTTGTTCGCTGGGCTGGAGGCCACGCTTGCGCAGTTGGAGCAAACGCAGGGGCCAGTGGAAGTCCTGCTCGTCAACGATGGCAGCTCGGACGCGAGTTGGAGCCTCATCAGCGCACAGTGCCAACGCGACGCCCGCTACGTCGGTGTGAACCTGTCGCGCAACTTCGGCCATCAACGCGCACTGGCCGCCGGTTTGGAGAGCGCTCGAGGCGATGTGGTCATTTCGATGGACGCGGACCTGCAGGATCCGCCGGCGGTTTTACCGCAATTGGTGGCGAAGCACCGCGAGGGCTACGATGTGGTGTACGCCACGCGCTCGACTCGCGGCAAGGAAGGCTGGTGCAAGCGCATCACGGCTAACATGTTTTACCGCATCATCGAAAAAGTCAGTGGCGTGACCGTCCACAAAGACACCGGTGACTTCCGCCTGATGAGCCGCCGGGCACTCGTCGAGTTGTCACGGATGCGCGAGGTGCACCGGTTCCTGCGCGGCATGGTGCCATGGATCGGCTTCCCGCAAACCCAGGTGTTTTATGACCGGGGCGACCGCCAGGCCGGGGAGACGCACTATCCGCTGCCCAAGATGTTGGCGCTGGCCTTTGACGGGATTGCCTCGATGTCCACGGCGCCACTGCGCTTGGCCTATCTGCTTTGCCTGCTTTTATTCAGCGTTTTCCTTGGATATATCTTGTGGGTGTTATTTGACCACTTCGTCTATGGCAGTGAGCTGGTCCAAGGCTGGACCTCGCTGATGTCTGCCATCACCATTTTTGGCACCATTGAATTGCTGATGTTCGGGATCTTCGGCGAGTACCTGGGCCGCACCTATGAGCAAGTGAAACAGCGCCCGCTCTACATCATTGCCGACGTCGAACGCAGCGCCACCACCAAGGACATTCCGCTTGAGAGGCTACAACCGAAGACCGACGCAGAAAGCCGCGGGTAATATCCAATGAAATGTCTCTTCACCTGCGTCTATCAATCATTATCCGCAGTTAACATCTCCAGCTTCAAGCATAACCTGCAAGTATCAGGCGGCGGTGCCCACCCGCCCACCCACTCCCACCTTTCATGACAGACCCATCAGAACATACCACGGCACCCTTCATTGCCCCTGAGGACCGCTCCAACCGTGGCTTTTGGCCGCTGTTGCTGGCGGCAGCAATCCTGGCTTCCCTAACGCTTTTTCGCTTGTGGTATATCACGCACATCGAGCTGGTGCCCGACGAAGCCTATTACTGGGTTTGGTCAAAACACCTGGCGGCTTCCTACCGCGATAAGGGCCCGGCCATAGCCTGGGTGATCGCGCTGGGCAACTATGGGTTTGGCAACACCGTCTTTGGTGTGCGATTTTTCGCGGTGCTCTTGAGTGCCGGCACCAGCTGGCAAATCTACGTGCTGGCCCGCCGCCTCGCTGGAAATCGAAACGCCTTGTGGTGCCTGATTCTAGCCAATCTGATTCCGCTGTTAGCCGTCGGCTCGTTGCTCATGACCATCGACGTCCTGAGCCTGTTTTGTTGGGCATGGGGGATGAACGTTTTTTGGAACGCCATCCACACCCGCAAACTCTGGCTATGGATTGCACTTGGCCTCATCGTCGGTCTCGGGTTCCTCGCAAAATTTACCAACGGCCTGCAGTTGCTCTGCATCGTCGCCTTCCTTTGCTGGTCAAAACCGCATCGCTCACTTGTCTTTAGCAAATTCACCGTGGCGATGGGCATCGCCTTCGGCATGGCCATCCTGCCCATCGTCTGGTGGAACATCCAGACCGGCTGGATTCATGCCGCCGCCCTGCATTCCCGCAGCGGCGTGGAAAGTTCCTTCCACATCCGCCCGCTCGAATTGTTGCACTTTATCGGCGGCCAAATCCTCGTGCTTTCTCCACTCATCGGACTCGGTTTGATCGCCGCCTTGGTCGGCACTTGCTGGAAATATCACCGCGACCTCCAGGCCCGCTTCCTGTTGTGCCACTGCCTGCCAGTGTACGCCGTGTTCGGATTTTTCAGCCTCAACCATGCCGGCAAGGAAAATTGGGCGGCCCCGGCTCTCATCGCTGGAATTGTCGTTCTAACGGTATTTTGGCGACGTATCGCTGCCACCAACCCGCGCTGGCGGAGGTGGATAGGTGCCGCGTTGGGATTGGCGTGTCTGGCGACGGTGGTGTTGCACAACACGGATTACCTGCACCTGCCAAGCAAATACGAACCGCTGCGCCGCGCTCAAGGGTGGAGTGATTTCACGGAGCATGTCCAACGGGCAAGAACCGAGCACAACGCAACCCTGCTCATTGGCAATCATTACTCGCAAGCGAGCATGATGCAGTTCTATCTGCCGGACCAACCCACCACCTATCTGCCGGAGCAGCCGTACGGCCAAAACCAGTTCACATTGTGGCCGTCCTATCAAATCAATGAGCATCCGCTGGCGCTTTTCGTCACCGACAAACCCGATGATCTGTTGCCAGAGTCACTGCTCCGGGACTATCCAAAGTGCGAGGTGGTGGATGACTTCTGGTCCCAACACCAAGGCCGCGACATGACTCATTTCAAGATCTATCTCTGTCATCGCAACTGAGAAATTTGCCACCTTTTCACTCATGCAGCCAGCCGATCCCGCCCCGCACCCAACACCCCGCAACCGCCCCAGCCACCGTGCGATTTGGGCCACACTCGCCGGCTTGCTGGGGCTGACGCTGTGCGCCCTCCTGCCTATCAATCCGCAGGGCCCCTTCGATGCCCGGGACTTTAGCCGGCTAACTGGCATGCGGTTAGAAACTTCCGGCATTGGCACTCTCATTGAACCATGGACGGCGCCCTTCCACATCATGGCGGGGGCACCGGACTTTCGATTGGCAGGCTTGGTTAGCGCAATTTGGCTGATCCTTGGCGCTGTCATCTGGCGGGCGCTAACAGACCAGCGTACCGGTCGCCGCAGATCCATCAGGAGCCGCGTGCTCAGGAGTGCCGCCGCCGGATTGGCGGCAGGCGCGCTGATGGCGCTCTGGATTGGTGCCACGGCGATGTTGCGGGTGCCCCGCTGGCGCTTGCAGGTGGACGATCCCAACGCGCTTATTGTTGATCTGCATTCGCATACCTACGGGTCGCACGACGGCTTGGTGTCCCCTGCCCAAAACCTCGATTGGCACAACGCCGCCGGCTACAATGGGGTCGCCGTCACCGAGCATCGCTACCCCGCCGGTGCCTTTGCCACCCAGGCGTACGCCCGCCAAGCCACCACTCCGCAGCCCGCCGTGATCCCCGGCCAGGAACTCGGCTTCCTCTATCAGCGCGAATACCTCCCGCTGCTGCTCCTCGGCCTCCAAGACGACTATGTGGAATCCCCTAACATGGGCGTCGATTCCCTCACCGACTACCTTGCGTTCATCCATACCGAGCAGCGCGGCGCGACCCTCGCCATGGGATTCACTCTGGCGGCGCATCAGGCAAAGGTCCTCGCCGAGGCTGGCATCGATGGCTTCGAAATCGCCAACTATGGCCACCCTAACATCCCAGTGGCAGTCCGCCAGGCCATCCTCGAGGCAGCCCACAATCACGGCCTCCCGCTGGTGGCCACCTCGGATTGGCACGGCTGTGGCGGCATAGCACGCACCTGGACGGTCATCCACACCCACTCTCCGGTTGCCACCATGTCTCCCCAACAAAAGTCCGACGCCGTGCTGAGAATTTTGCGGGAGCACAACACCAACGACGTGCTGCCGGTGGTGGCAGGCAACCTCGGGCCTGCCACTTGGTGGCGGGCAATTTTTGCACCCGTGGCCGAATGCCTGCGCTATGCCGCGGAACTTTCTCCGCTGCAAGTCCTCTCGTGGTGGCTGTGGAGCGCTGTTATGTTAGGCATGGCGCGCCTTATCTCCCGCGCCGGCCTGCAACCCGGCCGGGTGTTTGCAGCGGTGTTGATTGGTGGCCTGGGCGGCCTGGTGCTGTGGGGCGGCTTGGCCTTGTTGGCGGTGCATCCCGCTGGTCGGCTGGCATCCAACTTCCCGCGCCACATCGGAACCTATGCCCTGCTGTGCGCCGTTCCGGCACTGCTAGCAGGCATCTGGCTAGGCCGTGATGCATGGCGGCAACGCATTGGCAAGGCACCCGTCATGAGCCAAGCTCCGTGAGGGTTAATCGATGCGGGCTGACGCTGGCAGCCAGCGCTCGAGCATGAGTGCCAGCGACGCAGGGGTGACGGGCTTGGAGATGTAGTCGTCCATGCCCACCTCCAGGCATTTTTCCCGATCCTCCTGCATCGCATTGGCGGTCATGGCAATGATCGGGAGCCTGGGATGATGGGTTCCAGAGTGGCCAGCGCGGATCAAGCGGGTGGCGTCAAAGCCGTCCATCCGGGGCATTTGAATGTCCATGAGCACCAGATCATAGGGCGTCCGGCTAACAGCCTCAACGGCCTTCATGCCGTCGGCCACTACATCCACCTGCAGCCTCATGTTGTGCAAGAAGCCAGCTGCCACCTTTTGGTTGATCAAATTGTCTTCGGCGAGCAACACCCGCAGTTCCGGCCAGTGGTCGTGCGTGAGAGCTGAAGGTGCGGGGGGCGTTTCGGGCGACGGCGAATGCGCCGATATGAGACGCCGACCGGGGGAAAAACAAGCGGTGAACCAAAACTCCGACCCCTGCCCGACAACACTCGTTACCCCAATCTCACCGGCCATGAGGCCGACGAGTTGCTTCGAGATAACCAATCCCAGTCCCGATCCACCGTAATGCCGGGTCGTAGAGGCATCCACCTGGCTGAATTTTCTGAATAGCAATTCCTGTTTGCCAACCGGAATACCGATGCCCGTGTCGCTCACAGCAAATCGTATGACAATGCGTGTGGCATCTGCCGAAACCAAGCTGACCTGCACGGCAACCTCACCGCGCGAGGTGAACTTGATGGCATTTCCAACCAAATTGAGCAGCACCTGGCGCAAGCGGTTAGGATCGCCACGCAGCCGCTCCGGGGTGCCCGGGGCGATGGTCCAACTGAGACGGAGGCCCTTTTCAGAGGCGCTGATGTTCAGTAACCCTTCCAGCTCGCGCAGTGCATCGTGCAAATCAAAATCCAGGATTTCCAATTCAAGTTTGCCGGCCTCGATTTTGGAAAGGTCCAAAATGTCGCTGATGAGATGGAGGAGAACTTCACCACTGGTGTGGGCCATTTTGGCGTACTCGCGCTGCTTGTCGGTGAGCGGGCTGTCCAGCAGTAAACGGGTCATGCCTATCACTCCGTTCATCGGAGTGCGGATTTCGTGGCTCATGTTAGCCAGAAATTCACTCTTGGCACGATTGGCCAAATCCGCTATCTCGGCCATCTCGGTGGCTGTGGCATTGGCAACTTCAAGCTTGCGGTTCGTCTCCTGGAGCGCATCCTCGGCCCGTTTGCGGGCGGTGATGTCAATCATTACGGTTAGAAAGAATTCCTGTCCCTGACCGCGGATCACTTCCCCGGAGAAAAGCCCGTAGAAAATCGTGCCATCCGCGCTGCGGACCTGAAGTTCCATGTCTGCGATCCGTTTGCTTGTCTGCAATTCAACTGCCTTCTCGGCCTGCTGTTGCGCGTCCGGGAACAAGTTCAGCTCAGAGGAGGTACGGCCGATGACTTCGTCTCTGGCATATCCGAGCGTATTGAGAAAGGCGTCGTTGACATCGAGGAACCGGCGTTCCGGCAGGCTGGAGAGTGCCATCAGGGCGGGGTTGCTCCGGAACAGACGCTCGAAGCGTTGCTGAGCCTCCAGTTCGGCGGTTAGGTTCTTGGTGAAGCCGAAGACGCAATCCTCACCGTTCCACTTGCCAAACCAGGCGCGGGTTTCGGCGGGCACCAAGCTGCCGTCCTTGCGTGCCAGCGGCAGCGGGCAGCTATTCCGCTCGCCACGCAACATAGCTTCGAAGATCGCCTCGGTTTCCGCGTGAAGGTCGGCCGGATGCATATCCAACACCTGCATGGCAATGAGTTCCTCGGAGCTGTAGCCCAGCG
>CAIQXC010000151.1 GCA_903875675.1 Akkermansiaceae bacterium | reverse complement strand
GGAACCGGCGGCCCGTTGGGGCCAAACCCGACCGCCCTTTGGGCGGGCTCGGGTTTGGCCCTGATAGGATGCTCATACTATCTAGGGCTTTTGCCCATAATAGTCATCTAGAATTATTAATCTAGACAGGAGCAATTAACCATCGTAACAATTTGGAAATCAATGTTATGCGACTACACGCGATTTGCTAATCACACTACAACCTTACGGATAGAACAGTATTCGACTTATGGATTAGGCACTAGTTCATTACGGTTAAGACAGTATCCTATAGCCAGAAAATACGAAATCTTACAGTTTTGGCAGTAGTCCTAAGGAGCTTGGGTGTTAATTACGGTTCAGACAGTCTCTCCGGGCGTTCGCGGCCAGCGGGCGGCCAGGCACATCCTCCGCCAAGCTCACCTACTGTTTCGTCTGGCACTGACATGAACCCAGCAGCGCTGGCTGCAGGGTATGACGGCAACTCCGCTGGCATGGTGTTGTCTGAGCCGGGGTGGCCCGGCAAACCATGGCTCCACGCCCGGCTCTGGCACCTCGTCGCTCCACCCCTCGCCGCTCCACCCCTCGCCGCTCCACCCCTCCCCACCATCATGGCCATGGACATCTCCACATTACCCACAATGAGCGAGCAAATCCTCGTCATGCGCGAGGACGATCTGGCGGCATTCGCAAAAGGCCGGGCGCTCTCGTGGGCGGATTCCAGCCGGATGGAGGGGCTAGTAATTGACCAGGACCTGCTTGAAACGCAGATCTTGGCGGACTACCGCAAACTGCGCGAGGAAACCAACGCCCAAGAATGATCAAACACGATCCAACCAACGCCAGACACCGTTCCTGGCCGATACTAGCTCCCCAGGACCTCGAAATCGCCGGGCTCAATTTCATACAGTTCAGCTCCTCATGCTCGGTTTTCCGTATCAAGGTCGACAGTCGACCATTCCCCGAAGAGGGATTGGCCACCGTCGTAGGTGGAGGCCCCAATCTTGCCGTTCTCCAAAGGGCGTATTCTCCGTCTCCCTATTTCAGTCTGGCGAAGAAACCCTGGCCTAAACCTCCTCTTCATCGAAAAGATTTCCCTGAGATGATGTCCATGGGGGGGCAACCACAGCCAGCCAACCCCGGACCTCACAAGTCGCGCTATCAGGAAATCACCTTGATCTCCCCATCAAATCAAATACCATTCCGCGTGATGCAGTCGGCAACCGTCAAATGTCAATTATCATGTTGAATGGGGAATATACCGCGAAATGGCGAACCAGAACGAGTATTCTGGCCGAGCTAACCGCTGCCGACGACCTCACGAAAAAATGGCCGAAGGTTGATTTGCTCATGGCTCTCGGTTTTCGGATGGCGGCAGCCAGAAACCTGTGCGAATATCATTGGGCTGATAGGGAATTCGTGTCATTGGCTGAGATCTTTGAACTTCTAGTCTCCAGCGACAGGGACCCGAGACCCGGCTATCTGATATGCAGGATCCTCGACTTCCGCAACATCGGCAGGAAAGGCTTTCTTAAGTTGACGAGCAACCTGTCACGCATGGATTTCGGCCCGATCTGCAACTCCGCCTGGCAGGAAAAATATCAGCAGCTTATGAAGGCGCACCGGCTGAAAGGCCTGAGCAATTACTCCTGGTCGTTTCCTGTTACTGAGGAAGGCAAGTTGATGGCCCGATTCATGGGCGGCACACCCTGCCCACCAAAGCGTCGTCGGCGCTTTTGAGATTGGTGACTGGCCACCTGCCGAGATTTGGCTTGAGGCGTTCGTTTACACCTGGCACTGAGAGACCAATTTCGTCCGCTTTGGCCGCACTCCGGAGTTGTTCAAACGCCATCTCCTTGCTGGCTTCGCTCCCGCAGCGTCCGGGAGCTCCTCCGATGATCCTCGTTGAAGCATGGAACGAGTGGGCGAAGGGTGCGACATCGAGCCTCACCAGGAATTCGGCTTCGGCTACCTCGACGCCATCCGCGAGGTTTTCACCGACGCCCCCCAGGCCCACGACGACGTTACACCCGCCGACGCCGGTCTCCGCCCCTACGACGTGCCGCCCGCACCGCCGGCCAAAACAGCGTGGGACTTCGCACGCGACGACGAAGGCTGGCACAACACCATGGGTTTCGCCAGGGTGGCCGTCCGCGACGGCGTTAGGACCGGCCCACCACTGCCCACGACCTGGCCAGGTTCGGTCCTGGCCTAAAAACGCGTGCGGACCAGTTCGCCACCGTGGTCATCCGGATGAAACTCCGGCGTGAGGACGGTCAGGCGTTTCAGGATTCAGCCCAGCTTTTCTGGAGCACCACCCGACTGCCGGAGAGCGAAGCCACCAGCGAGCGATTCCCGGTCACGGGTGATGGCCAGTGGCATGAATATCAGATTCCCGTTTCCCTAACCCCACGCAGGCGCGGAATCCTCACCCGGCTGCGCCTGGACCCAACCAATCAATCCGGTGTCATGGTGGAAGTGGATTCCATCTGCCTGAAGTAGGCGGCAAGAGGAGATTTGCGACTCATTTAGAGGGCAGGTGGGAGGATCCAGTCAAACGAACAACCCTGCCGAAAGGCTCGCACTTGGCCAACTGGAAGTTTCATTTAGCACAGTCCATTTAGCACAGAGGGGCTGGAAATGGTGCGCGATATAGGGTTCGAACCTATGACCCCCTCCGTGTCAGGGAGGTGCTCTACCACTGAGCTAACCGCGCTTGAGGCCCGCGTTGCGGGCGGGGGGAAACTAGGATAGCCACCACCACCGATGCAACCCATTTTTTTGAATTTCTTGCGAAAAACGGGTGAGGGTCAGTGGCACTGGCGAATGGGCCCGGTGCCTCAACCCGTGGCTTGGGCCTTCGGAGCAGGGGGCGGGGCGGGAGCACTCGGCGTGCTGGCGGTGGGAGATGGCTCGGTTTTGGCGGGTGATTCCTTTTTGGGCGAGCCATTTTCGGACTTGGCGGCAGCCTGGTAGGAGGATGATCGGTAGTCGGTTTGATAAAAGCCGGAACCCTTGAAAATAATCCCCGCGCCAGTTCCAAGCAGGCGTTTGACCTGACCGTCGCATGCCGCGTCAGGACAATTTTTCAGCTTGGCATCGTTCATGCTCTGAACCACCTCAAAACGGTTTCCACATTTCTGGCATTCGTAATCGTATGTTGGCATGGTGCGCAGGCACCGATAGCATGTTTTGGGAGGTGCGCAAGCGTTGGTTTTTGCCTTGGTCTTCCGGTTGATTTTCCCACCGGCCTTGATGTCTTGACCGGT
This sequence comes from Akkermansiaceae bacterium, assembly GCA_903875675.1. Taxonomy (GTDB): domain Bacteria; phylum Verrucomicrobiota; class Verrucomicrobiia; order Verrucomicrobiales; family Akkermansiaceae; genus Luteolibacter. Next base: position 6,037 of record CAIQXC010000151.1, on the reverse strand, counting down.
CGTCGGATTGGGCGTAGCTTCGGCGCGTCCCATGAAGGTCTTTATTTTTCCGATTGCCCCGTCCGCCGCCATGACTGTATTGGCTTTTGCCCTATCCTCTTGCACGGATCCCCGCCCGTCAGGAGCCGACTACCTCGTTGATGTGGGAGGTTTGGCGCGGCATGATGCGTCGGGAGGCCCGCACCATCCGGCACCCGCGATACCGGACGATATTTCGTACTGGAGTGGCGATGATGTGAGTGGCAAGCCGGTCATCAAGATCAACCGGAGCGAGCAAAAGGCGTCGTTTTACAAGGGGGGGGTGTTGGTGGGGGTATCGCGCATCTCAAGTGGCAAGGAAGATCACGGCACGCCACCGGGTGTCTATAGGATCAAGGAAAAGGATAAGGAGCACAAATCGAGCATCTACGGTGTTTTCAAGGACAAGGCCACGGGCAGGACGATCAATGACAACGTAGATATCCGGGTTGACAAGGTTCCGCCGGGAGCGGAATTTTTCAATGCGCCGATGCCTAATTTCATGCGTTTTGCCGATGGAATAGGTATGCATACCGGCTATCTGCCGGGATATGCGGCGTCCCACGGATGCGTGCGCATGCCCCATGAGATGGCCGAAAAGTTCTTTGAAAACGTGCAAGTCGGCACTCCCGTTATCGTCGAGTGAGGCCATATCGCCGCTCCTTTAGCCCTCATGTTTTGCACTTGCATCGGCTGGGGCTTTCGATAGCGTCAAGTCCAACCCGAAATAATCAACTGCCATGAACCTATCCATCCATCCTCGTCCGTTGTCTCGCCTAACAAAAATCAGCAGCCGGCTGGGCATTTGCCTGTTGCCACTCGCCATGGTGACGCTGGCTGCCGCTGAAGACCCACAACCGCCGGTGGTCACTCCCGGGGCGCTGCCGGGTGCCGCGCCTTCAGACGCCATTGTGCTTTTTGACGGCAAGGATCTATCCAAATTCCGAGGGGAACGCAGCCCTGAGCCAAAGTGGAAGTTGGAAAATGGTGTGATGGAAACGACCCCGCAGGGTGGTTTGTTTTCGAAGGAAGAGTTTACCGATTGCCAGTTGCACGTTGAGTGGGCGTCGCCAAGCGAGGCGAAAGGTGAGGGCCAGGGCCGTGGCAACAGCGGTGTCTATTTGATGGGCCGCTATGAGATCCAGGTACTCGACTGCTACAACAACAAGACCTATCCCAATGGCCAGTGCGGTGCGTTCTATGGCCACAACGCGCCGTTGGTCAATGCCTGCCGCAAGCCCGGCGAGTGGCAAACCTATGACATCGTCTTCCACGCGCCCAAGCGGCTGGCAGATGGGAAGTTACAAGTGGGTTCCTACACCGTGTTGCACAACGGCGTTCTTATTCAGGACCACATTCCGGTAGGCGAGGAAAGCACCACTGCGGCCCCGCTCAACGGGTTGGTAGAGAAGGCCCCGCTCTATCTGCAAGACCACGGCAACCCGGTGCGCTTCCGCAACGTGTGGCTGCGGAAACTCTGATATTTCCCGGGTCGGTTATCCGTCCGGGTGAGTTGCAGATCCACCGCAGAGCCATTTCAGAGAACTCAGTTGCTCGACCTCAATAGCCGGGGTCGAGAAAAAAGTTCAAATTTTCACAATCCGCCTCTGCCGTTGTGCTCAGCAGCGCGTAAAAAATTTGTCACCTTGCGGCGGGTGCGGGAAACTCGATTTCCACTCCGGTGGGCCGCGCGGGGTCCACGTCCACCGGCGGCCATAGCGCCGAGCCGGCTTTTTGTGCGGCGATTTGGCTGCGGTCATTGCCGATCCAGCCGATTTCGTTGGAGTTGAGGTCGAGCCAGAGGGTGATGCGCCGCCAATCGTCGGGGCTCAGCGGCAGGTCCTTGTGGGATTCTGTTGTCGTTAGTGTTTTCATGAGGCCGGACGCGCGGGCCCCGAAGTTGGCCGGAGCCGTGCGCGAGCCGCCCAGGCCCAGGGTGTTCAATGGCGTCTCGCCAGCATAACTGAAGGCCCGGTCATTTCTAGCCAGGGAAGCATAACTCATATCCGGCGCGCCTGGATGTTTGGCGTGGCAGGCGACACATTGCCGGTCAAAGACAGGCTGTTTGACCAGTTGGATGTAATTGAATGGCATCGCGCCGCTGGTCACCTCCGGCACCAGTTTGGAGGGAGCTCGGAGCATTGCCATCGGAGCGGCATAGTTGGATTGGGGTTTCCATTTATCCTCATGGCAACCCATGCAACTGAGGCTTTCGCCGGGATGCACGTAGGTGGCGGAGCGCATCGACTGGACGGCCATGCCTTTTTCGTCCAACAGTTGGAAGAAGATCGCCTTGCCGACCGGAGCCTCACAATAAACACTGCCATCTTCTTCCACCGGCACCACGCCCAATGGCATCCGCCCGATCGCATCCGTCGCAAATGATACTTGTGAGACGGAGCCCTTGGTGAACTCATCATCAAGCATTTGTGGAATGACTTGCACGATGCGCAGCCATTTCACCTTGATACCTTCCGGTAGCTTGCCCACGGCGTCGGAACTATAGACGTTCATCACGCTGATAACCGCGCGTTTGTGATCTGGCTGGGAAGCACGTTCGCCCTGCCAGGTAAGCGTGGGCAACACCGGCGGACTGGGGCGAGGGCGTAGCGGAAATGCATCCCGCACCCGGAAGCGTTTGTCGGCCGGCTCATGGATCAGTTCGCGGTTGCCGAAGCGGTCGAGCAGATAGAGCCCGGCATTGAAGTTGCACAGATAGAAATCTTCGCTCAGCGGCCACGGCGTGCCGTAGGTGTGGCTGCCGCCCTCCACTTCGGGAAAGGCGTATTCCGGGGTGATGCGTTTGAGTTGGGCCATCATGCCATCATCCGGCACGCGAGGATCGAGCAACACCAAGCTGCCGGAAAAACCCTCGTGGTGGCCAACCGCTGCGGCGGTGTATTTTTGCGAACCTGCAATCGCGCGAAATCCCATCTCGACGTCAGGCCGCAGCACCCGCCCGTTGACCTGCCCGCCGAGGCCGTAGTGATCCGGCTGCAAGCCCGGAGTCATCGCGGACCAGGGCAGGGGATAGTTGCCATGATAGTTCCTGGGGTCCCGGCCATCCGGGAAACTCTCCCAAAAATGGTGGGCCGTGCCCCAATGGCGGTCCACATAATCCCAGCGGGTATAGGCGAGTTTTCCGGAATGAGTCACGCTCGGTGCCCATTCGTTGGTCTCATGAAAACTCAGGCAAATGATGTCAGAGCCATCGGCAGCCATCGAGTGCAAGGTATATGTCAATGACTGCGGGGTGAGCAAGCAGCGTCCAACTCCGCTGCGCCGCGTGGAGGTGAAAACAATGCGTCCGGACGGAAGGAAGCACGGGTCGAAGTCGTCGGCAGGGCCATCCGTGAGTTGTTCCAACAGTTTTGCGTTTAGATTGTATCTGAACAGGTGCCAGATATCTCCTGCGGTGGTTGCAGCGAACAGCAATTCGTTTCCATTGTAACTGAGTTCCAGTCCCGAAAACTTGCCGGTGAGCTCTTTGCCCTGCCATGGACCGGCCGCCACCTTGATCCCGGATAACAGCGTGCCAGGGGTGGCATCGGTCTTGAAGTTGGCGATCACCAGCGGGCCGCCGCCGGTGATGTGCCCGTGCCAGATGGCCCGTGCCTGCTCGATGATGCGGGCGTCGCCGGGTTGTTCCAGCATGCAGACGATGTGATCAAAATTCAGCAGCGGATTGGCAAAGGCGAGACTGCGGCGCAAGGCGCAGACGTCGAGAAATCCTTGCCGACGTGCCTCAGCCGGGGTGTTGGCTGTGGCTGCTGCGGCGAGATGCTCGAGCCGTGCAGCGTACCCAGCCAACGTGGCAGGGTCTAATGATCCGGCCGCCTTGTACCATTCGAGCAACGCGTTGCTGCGGCGCAGCACCACGTCGAGAGGGTCTGCGTCGGAGGGTTTCACCAAGGACTGCGGGTCTAGCGCTTCGGCGGTTAGGCGATGGCGGTGCTGCGCGTCGGCGCTCTTGAGTCGGGCAAGTTGGCCGGCGATTTCGTTGTATTCAAACTGCCATGCCGCAAGGGTGGGGGCCGCGGCAGGCGTCTGCGCGGGCGGTTCTGCGGAAGCGCTGCTGGCCTGGCTGGCTAACAGAATAATAGGCAGGAGGATTGGAAGGAAGGTGGGAACCGGATGCATGGAGGGGTGAAGCGGGCTTGGGTTTGGTGAAACTCGGCGCTGCGATTACGGCAGGGGGCCGGGGGATATTTCACGGGATTGGGCATCCCATGGCAGGCGGGCCGCCCAATCCTGTCAATTTAGCGCTCTGATCGGAAAATGGCCATCCTGCCTGTGATGGAAGACAGCGCTTCCAGCCCGTCTGTGTATGAAACGACAGGCTAGAAGCCCGTCGACCATGACAGGCTAGAAGCCTATCCTCCTCCTAAGTCAACAGTATTGGGCGGGATGGCGGGTGGCTCACAGCTCGCGGATGACCAAGGGCTCGAACTTGGGAGCTAACAGGTGATTAATGCCGAAGGCCACCAGATAGGCGCAAGCGCAGATGCCAAACAAGGTGGCATAGCCTGCGGTCTCGTTGCCGAGCTTGGCAAAGCGATCGAGCAAGCTGCCCACGAAAACTTGAAAAATCATTCCGCCAATCGCACCCGCCATGCCGCCAATACCGATGAGCGTGGCCACCGCGCGTTTGGGGAACATGTCGGACACCGTGGTGTAGATGGTCGCCGACCACGCCTGATGTGCTGAACCCGCCAAGCCGATGAGCATGACCGCCTGCCAATTGCCGACGCTGGAGACTAGAATGATGGGCACCACTAGCAGGGCAAAGCCGAACATGCCGGATTTTCGGGCACGCGAGACGCTCCAACCGCGGTTGATGAGCGAGCCGCTGAGCCAGCCGCCGCCGATGCTCAGCACGGTGATGATTGCATAGATGGTGACGAGGTGAACCCAACTGTTTTTAATATCCAGGCTGCGGGTTTTTTCAAAAAAGTCCGGCAGCCAACTCAGGAAAAACCACCACACAGGATCAGTTAGGAACTTGCTGGTGATAAACGACCACGCCTGCCGATGGCATAACACCTGCTGCCAGGGCATCGGGCGGCCCGGGGATTCCGGCGGATCGCTGAGGATGTGGGCCAATTCCTCGGCATTCACCTCGGGCCGCCGCTCGGGGCTATCGTACTTCGGTCCCCATAACAGCAGCCACAGGAAGCCGGCTATTCCGGCAAACACAAAGGCCCATGGCCAACCTAGCAAATATGCCAGCGGTGGCACCAAGGCGGGTGCGAAGATCGCCCCGGCGTTGGTTCCGGCATTGAACAAACTGGTTGCCAGTGCCCGTTCGCGGCGCGGAAACCATTGGGTCACAGCCTTGATGGCAGCCGGAAAATTGCCACCTTCAAACAGCCCGAGCAGCAGCCGTGCCAGCAGAAATGCCACGAACGCGGCGGGCACCAGCATGGGTGTTAGCGGATTGGCCAGCCAACCTAACCCCGATGGCAGGCCCAGTGACATGCCCACCAGCAGGATGATAGGGGCATGCAGGATGGCGGCCACACTCCACCCGATGATGGATATTTGATAGCCGCGTTTCACCCCTGCACGGTCAACGAATCCGCCGAACCACAGCAGGCCGATGGCATAGGCACCTTGGAAGGCGGAGTTGACCCAGCCGTACTGGGTGTTGGTCCAACCGATGCTCACATCCAACATCGGCTTGAGCAGCGAGAGGATCTGGCGGTCGATGTAGTTGATGGTGGTGGCGAAAAATACCAAAGCGAGAATCGACCAACGGTAGCGGCTTGGTGTGAGGGAGTCGGTCATGGGTGAGGCAAGGTTGGAGATGGCAGTCGGCAAACTCAAGAGGATTGCCGGAAATCGTAGCGCCGTCTCTCACGGCAAATCACCTCATTGGCAGCGGCGGTCATAGGGACGCCGCTACAGCCCGGATCAGCTGCTTTGCCACAGATACGATTGCGCTGACGATTTTCGCCGGTGGTTAGGAATGGCCAAGTTCCTCAGCGCGGCGGGCTCCGGCGCTCACTGCGGCGATGAG
>CAIQXC010000150.1 GCA_903875675.1 Akkermansiaceae bacterium | reverse complement strand
GCTGATCCCCCCGCTTGGCAAGTGACAATTCCCGACGACTCCAACAAAAAGCACCAACTCCGCAAAGCCATGCGCCAGATTCTGCGCGCCGGACCGCTTGACTCGGAACCCGTCTGCGAGGCGGCACGATGCTGGCTGTTAGCCCGGCCGGGCTTGCGGACGGTGGCGCTCTACGCGGCACTTCCCGGGGAGGTGGATTTATTGCCGCTGGTGGCGTGGGACCCAGGCAGGCACTGGGTTTTCCCGCGCATCTCCGGCGAGGACCTGGTGTTTCACGAGGTGTTAGATGTGGCAAACGACTTGGCACTCGCCTCTGGCCCCATCCGCGAGCCATCCCCTGTCCTGCCCCGCGTACCAATACCCGAAATTGATGTCTTCTTGTGCCCCGGCTTGGCCTTCGATCCCAACGGCGGGCGCCTCGGTCGCGGCCGCGGCTACTACGACCGAGCCCTCGCCAGCGCCCGCCCGGATGTCCTCAAAGTGGGCATTTGTCACCCGATCCAATGCGTCGCCGACACCTTCCGCCAAGCGCACGACGTGGCCATGGATCAGGTGATCAGAGGGTTTTAGGAGACCCGAGCTTAGCGGCGGCGGCGGGGACCTCAGCTAAAGTGAAATAAGGAAAACTTGGGCGGCTCGAAATAATGATTGCCTTCATGGATGGAAATTTGCTCATCTGTCAAGGGATGCTCCATGGTGGAATCTCCTGAACCCTTCCATTCTTATCTAAAAAACACATGAACAAGGTTTTTATTGCACCCGGACGGTATGTCCAGGGACGGAATGCTCTAAGCGAGGCAGGCGTGTTGGTCGGCGCGTTAGGAAAACGTGTGATGACGTTGTGGGACGCCCAAGTGAAAGCCATTGTGGGCGAAACCCTCCTGGCCAGCCTTCAGGGTGCCGGCCTGACAGTGGAAGATGTGTTGTTCAACGGAGACTCGACCAAGGCCGAGGCGGCACGCGTGGCACAACTCATCCAAGAACGAAAAGTGGATGTGATCATGGGCGTCGGTGGCGGCAAAACACTCGACACGGCCAAGGCCGCCGCGGCAGCAACGGGCGTCAAGGTCGTAACCTGTCCGACGGTGGCCTCTAACGACTCGCCCACCAGCTCCTTTACCGTTTGGTATGACGAGCAGGGAAACTGCAACGGGTTCGAGAGCTGGGGAACCAATCCCGATCTGGTCTTGGTGGACACACAGGTGATCGCGCAGGCACCGGTGCGAACCTTTGTGGCGGGCATGGGCGACGCTTTGTCCACATGGCTCGAGGCAGATGCCTGTTCCAAGAAACGCAGCCCGAATCTGGCAGGTGGCACGGCCACCATGGCCGCAAAGGCCTTGGCCCACCTCTGCTATGACATTCTGATGGAGCACGGCCTCGAGGCCAAGCGTTCAGTAGAGAAAAAAATTGTGACGCCGGCGCTGGAGAAGGTCGTCGAGGCGAATGTCCTGCTCTCCGGGCTGGGATTTGAGAGTGGCGGCTGTGCAACGGCGCACATGATTGCTAACTGCCTTCCGTCGTATCCCGAGTGCCATGGTCTGATGCACGGACATGAGGTGGGTTTCGGGATCATCACCCAGTTGTGTCTGGACGACGATATGCCGGTCGCGCTCGCTCATCGGATCGTCGATTTCGAGATTTCGATCGGGTTACCGGTGACCTTTGCGGATCTCGGATTGCCAGGCGTGACTCGCGAGCGGTTGGCACGCATCGGCGAGATCTGTGGGGGCCCCGGTTCCCTCTGCGAGAATCATCCGTTCCCGGTAACACCGGATGACATCGTGGATGCAATGATTGCTGCAGACGCGCTGGGCGAGGAACGCAAGCGCTTGCTAAAATCATGAGAACCAGAGAGTCCGCGTGGAGCGAGATCAAGGCGGATCCGGCTTGTGATGTGTTGATCCTTGGCGGCGGGGTGAACGGAACCGGGCTTTTGCGCGAACTTGCCCTGCAGGGATTGCGCTGTATTCTGGTCGATAAGGACGACTATGCGGCAGGGGCCAGTTCAAAATCCTCCCGCATGATTCACGGCGGCCTGCGCTATCTCGAGAACGCCGAGTTCAAACTGGTGAGCGAGGCACTTCACGAGCGCAACCTCCTGCTCAAGTATGCCCCGCACTATGTGGCACCGCTGCGCACAACCATGCCTATCACCTCGTGGTTCGCTGGCCTGATCAAATCCCCCCTGGTCTTTTTTGGATTTCCTGTGACGCCCGGCGGTCGCGGCACCGTGATCGTCAAACTCGGCCTGTCTTGCTATGACCTGATCACGCGCAAAGACCGCCAGACACCGCGCCACTTCATCCTCTCAAAGGCCAAATCCTTGGCCGAAATTCCACAACTCAAACGCGATATCGCCTGCACCGTCACCTACTGGGACGCTTGGATCAGCCAGCCCGAACGCTTGTGTCTGGACATGGCCCGCGAAGCTTGCCGCGTCATGCCAACCTGCGCCTCACTCAACTACGTGTACGCGGAAAAGTCCGATCGCGACCACGTCCAGCTGCGCGATCAAGTCAGCGGCGAGACCATCGAGATCCGCCCAAAGGCGATCGTCAACGCCACCGGCGCCTGGGTCGATCATGCTAACAAAATACTGGGTGTCGAGACTCACTTCATGGGCGGCACCAAGGGCTCGCACCTGGTCATCGACAATCCATCCCTGTATGACGCGCTGGGAGACCGCATGGTTTACTACGAGCATACGGATGGCCGGATTTGCATCGTCTTCCGGGTCTTGGACAAAGTCATCATGGGATCGACAGACATCCGTGTGGTCCACCCGGACGACGCGGTGTGTGAGGACTCTGAAATTGACTACATGATGCAAACCCTCAAAGGCGTCTTCCCCGGATTGAAGTTGTCGCACGACGATATCGTGCATGTTTTCTGCGGAGTGCGCCCGCTGCCCGCATCCGGTTTGGACTACACCAGCCGCGTCCCGCGCTCCCATCATCTGGCAATATCTGAGGCTGACGCTAACAGAAGTATCCCGATCTATAGCATGATCGGTGGAAAACTAACCACCTTCCGGGCCTTCGCAGAGCAGGTGGCCGACAAACTCTTAGCTAGGTTTGGCATAAGCCGGGTCCTGTCCACCCGCGATCGCTTTTATTACGGGGTGGCAGGATATCCAAAAGGAGAAGCGGAAAAGCGGCAGTGGATCGCACGAGTGGCGGCCACCAGCGGACTTGCCGCAGTGCGCATGACCGCATTGCTGGAGCGCTACGGAACCGAGGCGGAGCGTCTGGCCCACCAACCGGAGCCAGATTGGCGGCTGGCGCTCAAGGCGCTTCCCGACTACACGGTGGGCGAAATCCGCATGATTGCCACCCAAGAACAGGTGCTTCACCTCTCGGATCTGGTGCGGCGGCGCAGCGTGATCACGCTGTTAGGGCGAGCGAGCGAAGCCGCGCTCAACGAACTTGCTGAGATTGTTGGGGAAGCCCTCGGTTGGGATGCGCAGCATCGCAGCCGTGAGGTCGGGCTGGCACTAACCGAGGCCAAAGGCCGAAAATAATGCAACTACATATATGAAGGGAATGACTTCTGCGGAACGGGTGATGACGGTGCTGCGCAACGGGGAACCGGACCGCATCCCGCACTTCGAATGGATTATCGATCAGAAAATCAGACACGCATTGTGTCCCGGCGCAACGACCGAAGAGTTTACGATCAGGATGGGTCTAGACGCGATGCTGACGGCCCCGGATTTCACGACCGTGCAGATTGCTCCCAAGCGCTTCAAAAACGAGTGGGGAAGCGTGATCGAAAAGGGCGAGGAACAGCACTCGACAGTCGTCCAGGCCGTCATTGAGACCATGGAGGACTTTCAGGCCTATCAGGTGCCGGATGCCTTCGCGCCACATCGCTTCGAGAGCCTCAAAAAACTCGTCGCACGCTACAAAGGCAAGTATGCCATCGGCGTCCACTTGAACGACGTGTTGTCGATTCCGCGCAATCTGATGGGCTTTCAGGAACTGATGATGGCTTTGTGCACCGAGCCGGAACTGGTCGCCAAACTTGTGGAGTTGTCGGTGGACCTGAATATTCAGTTAGCCGGCGAGGCCGCGCGGCATGGTGCGGATTTCGTCTTCACCGGCGACGATTATGCTTCCTGCCAGGCACCCTTTATGTCGCCAGACACGTTCCGGGAACTGCTCTATCCGGGACTGAAGCGTGTGGTCAAGGGCTTTCACGACCACGGCCTGCCGGTGATCAAGCACACCGATGGCAACATCATGTCACTGATGGATATGCTTGTTGATGTGGGGTTCGACTGCCTGGATCCAATCGATCCCCTGGGCGGCATGGATATCGCCCTGATGAAGCGGACGTATGGCCAGAGATTCGCGCTCAAAGGCAATGTCAACTGCGCGACAACCCTCGTCAACGGCACCGCCGAGGAAGTTGTCAGAGAAACACTGGGCGTGATGCAAGCGGCGTCCGCAGGCGGCGGCCTGATCCTGTCTTCCAGCAACAGCATCCACTCGTCTGTGGCACCCCTGAACTATCTGGCCATGCTGAGCACCATCAAAGCCTATGGCCGCTATCCCATCAAACTTGATTTCGACGACGCCGGGGTAGGCGAGGCGTTTTCCTAAACCATAAGCAACGAAAGGTCCACATGAGCTACCTCTTAGGCATCGATGTCGGTTCGACCAATCTCAAGGCGGTGCTGTTCGGAACAGACGGCCGGGTGGTCGCCAAGCAGGACGTGGCGACCGAGTGCTGCCACCCGGATCCGGCCCATCCGGAGTGGGCCGTGTGGCAGCCCGCGCAAATCTGGGAGGGCATCGCCCAGTCCGTGCGCGCCGTGACGTCGGCCGTTTCGGGCGGGGAGATTCTGGGCGTGGCGGTCACCGGTATGGGCATGGACGGCGTGCCGATCGACAAAGCCGGGAAATGGCTCTATCCCTTTATCAGTTGGCACTGCCCGAGGACGGCAGCGCAGCAGGCATGGTGGCTTGAGCATATCGGGGCTGACGAACAGTTCGCCTGCGGCGGCAATCAAGTCTGGCCCTTCAATACCGCGCTGCGGCTGCGGTGGATGCAAGAACATGAGCCGGAAATTCTCAGCAAAACCCACAAGTGGCTTTTGATAGAAGATTTTGTTAACTTCATGCTGTGCGGCGAAACGGCCACGGATTACAGCATGGCATCGACCACCCTCCTGTTCGACCAGCGGACGCGCACTTGGAATGACGATTTCCTGAAGCGCTCGGGAATCGACCGTTCCTTGCTCTGCGATCCGTTGCCAGCAGGCACCTTGATCGGGCGTGTACACCAAGCGGCGGCCTCGATCACGGGACTGAAAAAGGGCACACCTGTCGTGTTAGGTGGGCACGACTACTGCTGCGGTTGCCTGCCGACTGGGGCTTTCGAGCCGGGCGTGTTGCTCGATGTGCTCGGCACATGGGAGATGGTGGTTTCAACCCTCAGCCAGCCGGTGTTGACGCCCGAGGTGCAGCGCATGGGAGTGTTGGTGGACTCACATGTGGCCCGCGATCGCTACACCGTGATGGGCGCGACGGTGGCTGCAGACATGTTGGAGTGGTCCAAGCGCGAGATCGGTTTGCCGCCCTCATCCTCATCATCATGCGCTGACGAGAGTGCCTCTGAGTGGGCGCGGCTGATCTCCCTCGCCTCACAATCGCCGATCGGAAGCCATGGGGTTTTTTTCCTGCCGCACATGTCGGGCAGCTTCTGTCCGGTGCTGGATCCAACATCCACTGGCGCGTTCGTCGGGCTGCGCAACATCACCGGACGCGGCGACCTGTTTCGCGCACTCATCGAGGGCTTGAATTATCAGTTTCTGGAGATTATCCGTGCCTTCGGGCAGGGACTGGGCGTGCGCAGCGATAAAATCGTGGTGATCGGCGGTCCAACTAAAAACCCGTTATGGATGCAGAACAAGGCGGATGTGACCGGCATCGTGGTGGAGGTCCCCGCCTTGGAGGAGGCGGTTCCGTTGGGAGCTGCCATTCTCGCCGGGATCGGCACCGGGGTGTTCCGCGACGAGCAGGACGCCTTCAACCATGTCTATCGACCGGGCACGTCTTATGTGCCGGATCCGCAGGCACAGGCACGCTATCATGAGTTATATGCTCGCTATGAGCAACTCTATCCAACACTGAGGACTTTTATTCAGAAGACGACGCCCGTCACCCCGACTTTGCTTTGAGAACATCTCCGCCGAAAACTTGATATGTCTTTGTCTTTTTTCTTCGGGGAGCGCCGCCATCTTGGCGGCAGGATTTGGCATCCTGCCGAATCCTCTTCGGG
>CAIQXC010000149.1 GCA_903875675.1 Akkermansiaceae bacterium | reverse complement strand
TGAGAGGCCCTGGTTTTCTATCAGAAATGAAATTATCACGAATTACTATTATCAAGCCGAACAAGACATCGCACCGAATGACCGTCAAACCCCACAACATCAACTCCAACCACAGCCCAGCCGCCGGTCATCGGTGGATATGAACGTTCTGCCAATAATGCCCAATCCATACGCACCACCCAAGACGATCGGAAGTATAGCAGAGATTTCCACGACCAATTCAATTCTACGATGGATTGGCTGTCTCAGTCTGTGCTACTTCGCCGTCAGGACATTGATCTCCGATTCCATTCCTGTCACCGGTCACTTCAAAATGCACCACCTGCGGTCACTTCAAAGTGCACCACTTCGGATGGGCGTTTTGTGAAGGGTTGAGGGGGTGGTTGGCAAGGCGATTGTGGAGCGGGACGGCTTTATTTTCTAACGAAGCCCCTTTGCTTCCGGCAAAGGGGCATGAAAGTGATGAAAATATCTGTAGGGCATCTCGCCTCGATCCTATGCTCACTGTTGGTTCCGGCGAATGCTGAATCGACTCCACCGGGAGACTCGAAGGCACCTCCGTTACTTGACTGCGAAGTGACCAGCCAGCGGGATCTCGGCGCATGGGATGACGCCTTCGTTTGCGAAGATAAGGATATGCTCGTTCTACGACGAGGAGACACTCTGCATACTCTTTTGATGGGCGAAGGAGCTCAACCAAAAGAAGTTGTCACGCTGGACACTCTATCACACACGCGAATTATAGCGTGTATCCCATCGGGTGAAAGGGTCTGGTTACTTCTCAATTCGACTGAGACAGATGCCTTCGCTGTTGAAGTCAACAGTGCCAAAGTAGCAGACTTCAAGATTCCGAATCTGACGATTCCCGGCAGCCTTGCACCCCGGATTCAATCATATGTCACTGTGCCACACGCTGATGCCGTCATCCTAATGATCGAAGGAGGTGACCGTGAGACCTGGCCTCGCGACGGGAACCGTCCGATATATTTTTGGATGAGTTTGACAACCGGTAATGTCGTTCGCTTCCCAATCGGATGTGATCTCGACTACTTTTCAATGGATCAAGGTGTAGCGGTTTTTGGAAGGACTCAAGAGGAAGCTTTCAAGAGGCAGGTTATATCGATGCAGACCGGAGCGAGCTTGGACTCCATTCCTTTTGGGAAGGCGAACGGATACGTTCCATTCAATTGGACGGATACACACGCAGTCAAACCGATATACATGAATCGTCCAAAGATGGGCGATCAAGCATTCTTCAGAGGTCTATCCATAAAGGGGCGGGTGCTATTGATCGACCTTGACTTAGACGAGACATTTTACCTCTCTCAAGCGATGGAAACTGATGGGTTCGTAGGCTTTCGCTTGCGACGTGAAGGAGGATCAGGAGGAGAGCCTAGTCCTCTCTGGATTGTGAAGGCTGAGAATCCAACAAGCCCCGAGAGCGTGGCTACATCCGTCACAAATTTTGCTGTCCTAAAGGCTGGAAATAGCGTGATTTCTACGACTGGTCACGGTGTAAAAAAGGCATCATCAGAAGCGTTCTTTCGAGATTCCCATGACAAGTCTATGTGGAATGTATTGGACGGTGTTGCGAGACTCCCCGAGCTAGAACTGGAGTTAGCAGAGAAGGATTATGTTCAAGACCAAATGACCGTGCGTCTAATCACAGGGTTCGGGAATCAGAGCCCCATCGTTCTATGTCTTTACGAGCACTTCCGAGGTGACATGCGGTCACTTGTTCTTCCTACTGAGGAGAAGACAGTAAAGAGGGAATTATGGCGGCGCGCAGTTGTCGTGACGTCCGAAGGAAAACGTTCCATGACGGGCTTGTTTCGTGAGGGAAGGGTGCCCGACATTCTCTGGCTTCACAACTCGGGGATACTGATGACCGGCTTCACCGAAGCGGGTAAGACTGAACTCAGCGCATCCACCTTGGAACTTCCACATGCCGCAAAGTAAAAATCGAAGAACACAACAAGGCGTCGCTCCTAACGCCTGACCCGCCTCCAGTTCCAGCCGTCATGACCGCTACAACCTCAACCCCGTGTTCCACCCTCGCCCCCGGTCAGGCGTAGGAGGACTCGACGTTAGCCCAAGATAATGAAAACACACGTCGAATTCAGATCGTCATCGTTCCCGGCCTGTGATGGCGAAGAAGACGAGATTAATCCCGGTCGTTGGGGCAAGCGCCTGGCGCAGTATTTGAAGAGCAAGATTGAGGATGAGAATATCCCAACCGATGAGATCTACACTGAAGACTGGGGCGTTGCATTACCGATTAAGAATGACAAATTCCCAATGTGGATCGGTTGTGGCAATTATGAAGAGCATGAGGACGGATTTCTGTGTTTTATTGAGCCCAGCAAGCCAACTGTTCGTCGATGGCTTCGCCAGATCGATACCACTGCCCGCGTGACGCAGATTGCGGGCGTACTCAACAAGATCCTACTAGAGAGTCCTGAAATCCGTGATGTTCGATGGTGGGACGAGAATGAAGAAAGAGGCTAACAAGACATCCCACCGAATGACCGTTAAACCCCACAACCGCAATTCCAACCACTGTCATGCCGCTGGTCATCGGTGGATATGAACGTTCGCTTTCAAAAAATGCACAGCTTCATATTTACTATTAGGATTAGTGCAATCGGCGCTTGGGTATTGTTGTGCTTTTCTACGGCATTCATGATCATATCATCACGGGTGTGGCGGTTGACTCTCGTGGATATTTACGGTGATGCCTCTCGTCCATGGCCAATAAGTACCGAGATCTATCTCCACTCCGCCTACTGGGGTGCAACGATTCCAATCGTCGTCGGCGTGTTAATGCTGATAGCGTGGATGCGTGATCACCTAGAGCGGTCGGCACCATTCTTTCTACTCGCGACGCATACAATGTCCGTGCTCACACTTGCCTTTACATTCTATGCTGCCATTCGTCCGTTTCTTACCACTATGTGGCGAATGGGAACACCATAAAGCGAACAAGCCATGGCATGCAACCCGCCACAACTTCCCAATCTCACCTCGGCACCGACCCAATGGCCGGGTGCATGCATTTGAACGTTCGCTAGAAAATGATCAGCATGACCAAGATATCTATCGGCACAGACGAATGTGAGCATTTCAGCATTTCCTCGTTGAAGCGCTTCCCAGACGACTCAGGTTGGTGCGGACTTCTCACGATGCGCTCCGGATCGTTCGCATTGATCGACTACAAGTTCTACTTTGACGATCTTTTAGATTTCAGGGATCGGGTTCGAAGCATCTACAAGAAGCTAGAGGGCACTGCGACACTCCGCCCACGCTACGAGCATGATTGCCTTGAGGTGACCGCCACGACCCGAGGTCACATAGCGGTCAAAGGACATTTCGAGACTTATACGCCCGAGATCAACAGGATCGATATGGAGTTCATCCTAGATCAGACATTCTTGCCTGCTCTGATTTCCAGCCTCGACCACGCCATTCAAGAAACACAAAGCGAACAATAAAGGGTGCAGCGAAATGGGGGCTCGACAGAGCCTCCATTTCGACTGCACCCATTGGTTGAACAAGCCCGGTCGGGGCCGGGAACCTCTCTTATGCGTTTTGTGTTTGGCC
>CAIQXC010000148.1 GCA_903875675.1 Akkermansiaceae bacterium | reverse complement strand
TGGGTCGAAGATTCTGCTGGCGGCGTCTGGCGCTGTTACAATTTCATCGAAGGCTGCGTCACTTACGATGTGGTCGAAAATACCCGCCAGGCCTACCAGGCGGCCCGTGCCTTCGGCTCATTCCAGGATCTGGTCAGCGACTTGGATGCATCGACGTTGCGCGAAACCATTCCGGATTTCCATCACACCCGCAAGCGCTTCGAGCGCCTGATGGCCGTGGCCGCCGCCGATCCCTGCGGCCGCCTTGCCACCGTGCGCCCTGAGTTCGACTTTGTCTGCCAACGAGAGGCTCTAACGAGTATATTGCTAGATGACATCGCCGCCGGACGGCTTCCCCTACGCGTCACTCACAACGACACCAAGATCAACAATGTGATGATTGACTCGGGAACCGACGAGGCGGTATGCGTGATCGACTTGGACACGGTGATGCCCGGATTGGCACTCTATGACTTTGGCGATTTGGTGCGAACGGCCACCAGTCCGGCGGCTGAAGATGAGACGGATTTAACCAAAGTACAGATGCGCATGCCGATGTTTGAGGCTCTCGTCGAAGGGTATCTGGAATCCGCCGGGTCATTCATTAACGACGCCGAAATTGAACATCTGGCGTTCTCGGGCAAGTTGATCACCCTGGAAATTGGGATTCGATTCCTAACAGATCACATTGAGGGTGACGTTTATTTCAAGACCCACCGGCCCAATCACAATCTCGACCGTTGCCGCACCCAGTTGAAGCTTGTGGAGCGCATCGAAGCCCACGAGGAGGAAATGAACGCCTTTGTCAGAAAGGTGCGCAAGGGGCGGCGCTAAGGAGCCGCGCTATCAATCGGTATCAGATGTTTTGCCACAAAAACTATGGTGTGGAAACATTTCCGGCGCTCCTTTCAGAACGTTTGTTCTATCAACATGAAGCAAATTCCTTGTAGTTCTGCTCCGTCATCAGTCTTGCGCCTCTCCTTGCCATGCGCTTAGCGCGTGGGCCATGGCGCGGATGTTGGCTGCGGGCATACCGGGGCTCACGCCTCCGCCCACGGAAAGGATGAGCGGATGGCCGGCGGCCTGGCGCAGGACGTCCAGCGTTGCCTGTTGGACTTGCTCGGGAGTGCCGCGCACACCTATATCTAGCGGCGGGACGTTGCCCATGAGCGTCATGCGGCCGCCAAGACGCGCAGCTGCGCTGACCACGCCGGTTTGCTTGCCCCAGTTGAGGACGTCAAAGCCCGTGTCCGGCAGCCGTTCGAGGCAGGCCTCGACGCCCGCATCGTTGTGATAGACTTTGACCCAATCGTTAGGGAAAGCGTCGCAAATGCGCTTGAGAAACGGATGGGCGAATTGCTGGTAATCGTCCGGGCCGATCATGCCGACGATATCGTCGAGCACCAGAATCCCCTCGACGCAAGGGCCGATGGCGGCGGCCTGCGCCTTGAGCCAGTCGATGGTCAGTGTGGTGCAAAGGTCGATGAGTTGGAGAGCGCGTTGCGGCTCATCCATCATGTCCATCATCAACTGGGTGACACCGCGGAAAAATGAAGCGGTGCACAGCGGCCCGCGTGCTGCTACTACTGGGATAGTATAACCGGCGTCGAAGATGCGCTGCTTCATTGAGGCGTAGCGATGTAGGATCAGCGGGCAGAAGCCGTCGCTGGTGGGATCGGGCGGGGCGAGTCGGTCGAGGTCTTCGAGGCGAAGCGGCAAGTGTTCTTCGCTGGGTGTTTGGTGGGGCCAGAAGCGGACGCGCACTCCCAGCGCTGAGGGCTCTGCGGCCATGCCGATTTCCGCCCACCACGAGGGGAAGAAAATCACCTCTGGAAATTCCTCAATGACCCCGCGGTGGGCATCGAACCAAACATCCGAATCAAAGTAGTAGTCGTTGTGTGTGATGCCGAGGTGGCCGGGCAGCCACGGGCTATCGACGATGAGAGCGAGCGGCACGCTTGCGCCGGGCAGGCGTTTGGCCGCCGCCTTGAAGAGTTGCCATTGGTCAGGGCGCATGGGATAGGTTGGGCGCGGATCAGCGGCTCAGGCGGTAGGCCTCGATGATGGTGTGGCATTTGGTGAGCATGTTAGGCTCCTCCCATTCAGGCAGTTTTCCATCTGCCAGATACTTCAAATATTTGGCCGTCACTTGGGCGAAGTGGGCCTCGTGGCCGATTTTGAAGGCGTCGGGAACGACGATTTCCCAGGCGGAGGCTGCCGGTTTGATGGTGAGGCCTGGATAGATGGATTGCAGTTTGGTGATGGCGGCGAGCAGGGATTTTTCGAAGTTGGCGGCAGTTGCCTGGCCGGAATTTTCGACGTAGAGCACTGGCTTGTAGCTTTGCTCCTTGCCTTGGCGGATGATCAGATTGGCGGAACTGCCGCGCATGATGGAATAGTGGGTGTCGCCCCCGCCCTCGGGAGCTTCGAAGTTCCAAGTCACCGACACCTTGGCATGCACGCCGCGCAGAGTGTAGCTGAACTCGCCATTGCCATACACCTCCAATTCGCCGCCAGCAGTCACCCTGCTCTTGTTGGATGGAGGAAATCCCTTGAGCCCGGTGGATTTCTCAAATTGTGCGGCACTCACCTTGGTCGTCCAGCGCCGCGCGGCAAGCACCTTGACATCGGCAGGCGTTAGAATCTGTTCGGGAAACGCCTCCCACTGCACCAGGTCCACCAGATGAGTGGTCACATCGACAATGCCTTCGCCCTGTTGGGTGACGTCGAAGAACCACGGCGGGCGTTGGAGCGGTTTGCCAGAGACGGTCTTGCAGTAATGGTGGACGCTCTCTTTGGTGATTGCCGGTTGCTCTGCACTACCCGTTAGCAAGGTTCCGAAAACCTCCGGGATGCGGGAGAGCTCGCGCTGCAGGATGGTGGTCGTCTCATGCCGCTCGGTCATGATATCATACAACAACAGACCGCGCTTTTTCGCCTCGGCAAACGCCTGTTCGATTTTTGCCAAATCCGTCGGCACGATGACCATCGGCTTGTCACTCAGGACGTTGTAACCGGCTTGAATGGAGCGCAGGATGTAATCCGCCTTGCGTGAGTTATTACCCGAAATGATCACTAGATTGCCCTTCTTCTCATCGAACATCCGCTGCAGGAAATCCGGTCCGCGGCATACATCCTCCTGCCAGTGGGTCGGCTTGTCGGCACGCGTGTTATAGGCATCGATGCGCTTGAGGTGTTGCTCGAGATCCGGCCCGTCTGGCGCATAGACGTGGACCGTTGGGTCCACCTGCGGGTACTCGGCGGCCTGCACCAGGGCCGCATGAAAATGCCCGGGATCCAGGGTGATGAGCTTGACGGCGGGCGCTTCGGCGGCTGCGGCTGGCAGCAGCAGAGCCGCAGCGAGACCTAGCCAAAGATGGGATCGGAAGAGATCTGGTTTCATGTTAGAGTGATTTAAACTGAGTGAAGCCGGCGAGTTTGGCGGCGTTGAAGGCACCGAATGGCGAGCGTTCAGGACGGTTGAGCATGGCATTGGCTTCGGCGTCGTCGAAGTGTTCGGAGGTGGCATCCCACTTGAGTGGACGGCCCAAGTGCATGCCGATGGATGACATCAGGCACACCGAGCAGGTGCGGTGGGCGGCCTCGCCGCTGGTCACCGCTGGCTTGCGCTCACGCATCGCCTCCAGCCAGTCGAGGTGGTGGTTCCACTGGGGGCTTTTGTGGAGCTGCAAACCATGTTTTGATAGATCAGTCTTGGCGAAGGAGGGATCACTGCTATTGAATGCCTTGGCAGCCTTCTGAGTGGCCGGAGGATCACTGGCGGTGGCTGGCGCGCCGCCGCGGCTAACCCATATCCAGCCGTTATCGCCCTCGAACAGAATGCCGTTAGGCAGTTCGTCGGAAATGGTCATGGAGATATCGTTAGGATATTGCAGCACGACGTTGTATTTGCCGTGGACGTTCCAAAAGCTCGACTTATCGGGGAAGGTTGCCTTGGCGACGAGGCTGATGGGGCCGCTGAGTTCGGCGTCGATGGCCCAATGGGCGATATCGACGTGATGGGATCCCCAACCGGTGATCATGCCAGCGCCGAATTGCTCGAGCCGCAACCAGCCTGGACGGCCAAACCCCTGTTGGGGATGGCAGCGGTCCTCGGTGTAATCCACGTTCGGGGTGGAGCCTAGCCACGAGTTGTAATCAAAGGTGGCGGGCACGGGCATCTGCTTGGCATTGCCGCCGCTGGGATCGACGGGAAGGCCGATTTTGATCGAGTGGATTTTGCCGATAGCGCCGTTGCGGACGAGTTGGCAGGCACGCAGAAATTGCTCGGTCGAACGTTGTTGGGAACCGATTTGGAAGACCGACTTTTTTGCCTGAAGCACGTCACTGACGAGGCGGCCCTCGCCAATGGTCAGGCTGAGGGGTTTTTGCACATAGACGTCCTTGCCGGCGAGGGCCGCTTCGACGACCAACTGGGCGTGCCAGTGGTCGGGCGTGCTGATCATCACCGCGTCCACTTCCTTGTTAGCCAAAATTTCCCGGTAATCCTGATGCACCGTGACGTTTGCCGATTGTTTGAGTGCTTTGGCATAAGTGTCCTCGATGCGGGATTTTGCCAGGCCCGCGCGTTTTGAATCGAAATCCGCCACCGCAATGAAGCGCGCCAGTTGGGGCCATTTGAGCACGCCCGGCATGTCCATTTCGTTAGCGATGCGACCGCAGCCGATCTGGGCGATTTGGAGGAGCTTGGAGGGAGCCGCCGCGCCTAACACGCGGGACGGGATGATGGTTGGAAAGCCGATGGCAGCGGCGGCCCCGGCGCTCAGCTTGATAAATCCGCGGCGGGTGGTGGGGGAGGTGGGATGCATGGGGTAGTAATGTTAGGGACGTTTTTCGGTGTGCAGGACCCACTGGATTCCGCCGAGGAGGTGCTGTCTGAAGGTCGGGTCCGAGTAAGACTCGATTTTGTGGCCCAGGGAGGTGTAGAAGGCGCGTGCGCCATCGGCTTCATGGCACCAAGCCAGGGGGAATTGGCCGTTGAGTTGGCCGAGGTTGGGTTGGTTTTGGGAGAATTTTTCCAAGGGAGTGGATGAATCGAGTGCCAGCAGGACCTTGAGGTCGGGGTTGAGGTTGGTGAAAAAATAACACTCATCGCTCCAAACCCAAGTCTTTCCCAGATGCGCCGTGGCGGGATGATCGGCATCCAGCACCTTGATCGTGAACTTTTGCAGCGGCGCATGCACCAAAAATTTCCCGCCCTGCACCTGTTGGAAATACGGCCAATCGCGTTCCGAACCGGTCGAGGAATGGATTCCGACAAAGCCCCCGCCTCCTTGAATATAGGCCTTGAAGGCTGCGCGCTGGTCATCGCTGGCGAAGGCCTCGTTGTTAGAATTGGCAAACACCAGCGCCTTGTATGGCTTCAGACTGGCCGCGGTGAACACCGCCGGGTCGTTCGAAACCTCGGCCACGAAGCCGTTGTCAGCCCCAAGTTCTTTGATGGTCTTGGCGCAGGCAGCAATGTTGTCGTGCACAAACCCCTTGCCGTCCTTGGTGAAGTTGCGAGTGTACACAAGCACCTTGTCCGCTGCCGGCAGAGGCATGCTGGCAAGCAACAAAAGTGTGAGACTGGCAAAACGGAAGGATTTGGGCGTGGTAGAAGGCATGGCTGTGAAGCCATTAACGACTCCGCAAACACCAATCTTGCATCCGGTGGTGGCTCCGCTTCAGTGAGCAAAAGCTGGGATGCCGACTCGACGGCGGCATGCTTCTTCCGGCGCTCAGAGCTTGGCAACCCGGCCGACATCAGGCTTCTGCCGGATGATGTTGGCGAGCATGGCCCGGCAATGGCCGTAGCTCGTGCGTTGTCTGAGGATTTCCGCACTGCGGGTGAACGAGCCCCACTGGACGACGGTCATTTCGACCTGGCGGCTGCCCCAGACATTCATCAGTTCCTTGGTGGGCTCGTAAATATCCACCGTGGCATTGCCCGCAAGCGCCGAGCCGTAGTCGTCCACCACGTAAAGGTAGGGCAGGCCGGAGATGCGGAAAACCGTGCCCACCGGGTAGAACGACCAGTCGGCAGCGGCGCTGCGCACCCGGTCGGTGTAGCGCAACGGTGTGCCGGTGGCGTTGCTGTTGCCGTAAACAATGTGGTCGGCCTCACTGGCCGTGTAGGCGGTCGTGCGTATGATCCGGGTGCGGTCGGCAAAGGCGTACACCGGCATGTGGTGGCGGTCTTTGGGCTTGGTGGCCGCCGATGCGAGGGTCTTGGCGCTAGGCGCTGCCGTCGGAAAACTCTCCGTGCGGCTGAAAAAACTGCCGAACCCACCCAGGCCCTGAAGGGAAGATTTGGGGAGAATGGCTAAACTCGTGTTGCCGCAACTGGCAAGGAGTAGGGTGCTTAGCGCTGCGGCAGCGAGGGGAAGGCGTCGGGAAATCATGGGTAATGGGAGAAAATTAAATCGTCTGCGTTTTTCGGACGTCCAGAACATGTAAATTCACTCCCCCCCCCTACGCAACCCAAAAATTCAGGTGTTAGTAAAAACCTCGGATTTTCCGTCATAATCCATTCTTTTTCAATGGGTTAATTTTTGAGAAATAGATCGATTTTGGGCTGAAATTGACGAAAACTCGCATTTTCGTTAGAAAAAATGGCAATTTTGAGGGATTTATATGTGTTGTTGGACCTCTGAGGGCGGAGAGAGACTGGGGTGTAATGGGGGGGCTTCCGCGTCAATGAAAATTTGGCGCTTGGCATGGTGGGTGGGCTGGATAGGTTGCGGCGCATGTCGGAGTACGGATTGGATCTGGCCATCATCGGGTCGTATTTTGCAGTGATCGTGTGGATCGGTTTTTTTTGCAGTCGGCGCAGTGGCAGTGTGGCGGATTTTGCGCTGGGCGGGCGTTCGATTCCATGGTGGGCGGTGCTGGCGTCGATTTTGGCCTCGGAAATCAGCGCCGGGACGTTTTTCGGCGCGCCGGGCGAAGGGTTCAAGCTGCGCAACTACACCTATGCCCAATTGATGCTCGGCTACCTGCTTGCCAGGGTGCTCGTCAGCGCGGTTTTCATTCCCGCCTATTACAAGCATAACGTGGTGAGTATCTACGAATTCCTCGAGATCCGCTTCGGCCCGCGCACCCGCCGCATGGCCAGCGCGATTTTCCTGCTCACTCGGACGCTGGCCAGCGGCTCCCGGCTGTGGGTGCCGACGCTGTTGCTGGTCGTCATCTGGAACCAAACTCACCCCGATGAACCCATGGGTACCTGGTCGCAATTCTGGTTTACCGGCGCGGCGCTGGTGCTCGTCAGCCTGTTGACGGCCGCCTACACCGCCGTGGGTGGCATCAAGGCGGTCATCTGGACAGATGTATTGCAAATCGGCGTGCTTTTTGCCGCGCTGGGATTTTCCCTGTGGTATTTGCTAGGGCACATTCCGGGCGGTTGGGAGGGGGCGAAAGGATACCTGCAGGAGCCCGGCGACCTGCGCTTGTGGCAGTGGCACGGTGATGCCCCCGCTGCCACCACTTGGGGGAAAATCAAGAGTGTGCTGGCCACTGAGTACACCGTGTGGGCCGCTTTGTTCGGGTCGTTGTTTATGACGTTGGCCACCCACGGCACCGATCAGGACATGGTGCAGCGGATGCTCACCGCAAAAAACCAACGCCAAAGCGCGCTCGCCACCATTCTCTCAGGACTGGCGGACATACCGGTGACCTTCGCGGTTCTAACGATCGGAATCCTGTTGGCGGTTTACTACGGCCACGTGGTGGACGATCCGCGGCTGCCGATGGCGGCGGGCCTGAAGGATCACACCCGGGTATTTCCCTACTTTGTGATCGATGTGATGCCGGGTGGCCTGCGCGGGTTGGTGGTGGCGGGGGTGCTGGCGACGACGATGGGTTCGCTAGGCACGGCGATGAATTCGCTGGCGACGAGTTACGCGCGGGATTTTCATTTCCGCTGGTTCGGCACGCCCAACGATGAGCGCCAGCGGGTGCGCATCATCAAACTCAGCACCCTTGGCTTCACCGCGCTGCTCATCGCCGTTGGGCTGGCCACCGCGCTGGTCAAGGCCTGCCACCCGGGTCTCAGCATCATCGGCATCATTCTCGGGAGCTTCGGCTACACCTACGGCTCGTTGCTGGGCATCTTCATGGTCGGATTATTCACCCATCACCGTGGCAGCGAGGCTGGTAATTTATTAGCCATGACGGCCGGAATGGTGGCGGTGGCGATTTTGAGCAACCTGCCCAACGAGCTCGCCAAGATGCTTATCGGGCACGACCTCTACGACAACCCCAACTGGTTGCCCATCATCGAATTCCCTTGGCGGATTCTGGCTGGCACGCTGGTGACGGCGGCCGTGGCCGTTTGCTTTACGCCGACCACTCGCGCAGACGAGCTGCGGAGAGTTTGACGGCCTCCTCGCCGGCAATCTCAAGGGTGGTGG
This sequence comes from Akkermansiaceae bacterium, assembly GCA_903875675.1. Lineage (GTDB taxonomy): Bacteria > Verrucomicrobiota > Verrucomicrobiia > Verrucomicrobiales > Akkermansiaceae > Luteolibacter. The sequence goes on along the minus strand of CAIQXC010000148.1, from coordinate 2,356 downwards.
GACCATCGAAGCCACTGGCTAACAATTCCTTGACGATTGCCTCAATGCCGACGATGCCCTCGCCCAGAGCGATCAGGCCCATGCCGCAGCCGAACTGGGAGCCACGAACGGCCAGGCACTCGGCAGGCATGTCTTTCCAGTGCACATGTTTGATGCGCGGGCCGAAGGTCTTGATAAACTCCAACGGATCGCCGCCGCCGAGCCACGAATTGCCGGTATCCAGATTGATCCCAACTGTATCTTCGTTGCCCAACGCGTCGAGGATGCGGCTCATGCCGTCAACCGTGTCGGTGAGAATACCGTGCGGCTCCAGCAAAAGATCGATTCCCAGAGCCTTGGCCCAGCGCACGGGTTCGTGGAGCTTTTCGGCAATGGAAAATACCCGCTCGGCGTCGCTGAGATGGTGCCCAAAGGCGGTTTTTGGATCGCCTTCGGTGGTGATGACTTGTTTGACGCCGAGGAAATGCGCGAGCTTGATGGCCTTGATGATCTCGGCGGTGCCGTAACGGTCCGGAGAACTCGGATCAAGAAGGTTGGCGTGAGCGCAAACACTGGTGAGTGTGAGGTTGAACTCACCCACCATGTCAAGGATGGTGGCCGGATGGGAGTCCAGGCTGAACGAGGCGGAAAATCCGTACTCGGTACCGAGCGTGGCACCATCATGATTGTCTGTTAAGTCCGCGAAATCGAAGCCGAGTTGACGGATCAACTCAAATTGACGCCGCATCGGCGAGAACGGTTGGATGAGGGCGAAGCAGCCGATTTTCATGGTGTTATGGTTGGGGGGAATGGTTGTTATTTTGTTGGGTTGAGACGAGTACTTGGAGTCCTTGAAAAGCCAAAGTTGCTGTCGTTAGGTCAAGTTTCCTGCTTGTGTCTTCTAGCTTGTGTCTTGGGTCTGAGGGGCAGCCTCGCTAGGTTTCATTTTGCCATGCGTTCGGCATCGGCTTGGGTGGCGGGCCAGTCCTTGGCTGGCGGCAGGGTGACTTTGCCAGTGGCGGCCCATTCGCTGCCGCGTTGGAGCAGGCTGCGCCAGGCGGTATTTTGCATGGCGGAGGCATCGTGCCCGAGGAAGATGGCGAAGCCGCGGGCACCATCGACTTCGGTGGTGAAGAGAAGGTTGTTATGCTTGGTGGGATCCTTGGCAACTTCGTTAGGCGCAAGGGGAGGGGAGGAGGTGGCCAGCGCCTTGACCCCGGCAGCGACGCCGGTATTTTGCCAGAACTCATCGCGGATCCAAAACGGTTCGAGGCCGGCGGTGACCGGGCTCTTGGCATCGGTGAAAAAGATTTTGGCGACGTGAATTGGGCCGTGACCGGTGCCATCCTGCCATGATCCGCAGGCGAGTTTTTGAAACTCCGGCCAATCGTAAAACATCGAGCTGCCGGCGTGGACGATGACCAGCCCATGCCCCTTGCGGAGGTGCTCCAAAAAGGCCTTCTTCATCGCGCCATCCCACACCGGAACCGAGGCATCCTTGCCGAATGTGTTGAAATTGCTCAGGATCACAGCGTAGGGCTCGAACGCTTGCGGCTTCATGCCCGCCACGTTCTCTTCGACGTCCACAGTGAAGCGCCCACTCTCTTCCAACGCAGCCTTGATCACCGGCGTGGTTTGCTGCCATGCGTGGTTGTTCGCCCCGCTCAAAACCAGCACCCGCCATTTGGCTTCCTCCGCCCCCACCGGCTGGCTGGCCAATCCCGCAAATACCAGCACCCCGCAGGCCCGCCGCAGCACATTCATCAAGCTCAGAGCAATCATCGCCGCAAGCTAACACCCGGAACGACCCAAAAACTTTCAAAACCATCCACTGGTAAATATTGCAAGATTGATTGTTAGATTGACGATCCGGTGTTTGCCGCATGCACTGACGGCATGAATGGTGGTCGCGACGGGCGTAAACACAGGCATGTGGATCGAGAGATTTATGTGCTGGATCCAGAACGCACAAGCTACGTTTTTGCAGCCATCTGGGCGATGCTGTGGGCAGGGACCTTCCTGGCGTCGTCGCCGTGGGCTGGATACCATGGGGTGCTGTTAGGAGGAGCCGGGCTGTTGATGTGGCTATACCCGCCGGTCGTGGTTTTGCCACGATTGTGGTGGTTTTTGGCAGGGGCCTTTGTGTTAGCGGGGGCTGCGGCGTTTTTGCCGGCTGGCTGGTTCACACTTCCGGAATGGCGGCAGCGACTCGGGGCGTTGGGCCTGGACACTGGCTCGTTGGTCGTCATCCAAGCGCGCCAGGCGGCTGAGACGTTCGGGTTGTTCGCTATCACCTTGGTCGGCGGCCTCTGGCTCGCGGGCCAGCGGCCGTCGCCGGACCAAGTGCGCCGCTGGGCGCTGGTATTCGGCGTTGGGG
>CAIQXC010000147.1 GCA_903875675.1 Akkermansiaceae bacterium | reverse complement strand
GGTGAAGCCGGGTAGGTATGTCAAATACTAAATAGACCTACTCCAAAATGGCCAAACCCCAGTTCGGGGCGGCATGCCGCCCCGATCCAAAGCGGCGGCATGCCGCCGCACTCCAAATTCGTCGCTCATTCCGTCACCTCCTGCAACTCCTTAAGAATCCGGCTTTTCCCTTCCGCCGCCGACTGAAACTTTTGGACGCGGGCACGAATGGCGGCGGCTTGCGCCGTGTCGTTGCGGGCGTTCGCCAAGGTGAGGAGTTTCTGCAAATGGGCGATGGCCTCGTTGAGATTTCCGCGGGCGGCCATGGCATTGGCAAGGTTGAAACGGGCCTCCACGAAATTGGGGTTGATGTCGATGGCCTTTTGGTAATGGACGATGGCCTCGTCGAGGCGACCCAGGCCGGCCAAAGCGGCGCCGAGGTTGTTATGGGCGTCCGCAAAGTCCGGACGAAGGCGCAGCGCCTGCTGGTATTTTTCGACAGCCTCGGCGAGTTGGCCGGAATCGGCCAGGAGTTTTCCCAGATTGAGCAAGGCGCTGCTGTAGCTAGGTGATAACTCAAGCGCCTCGCGAATTGCCAGATTGATGCCGGAAAGCCGCCGGATCGGCGAGGCGTCTTCATCGCAAGCCCGCTGATACGCGCCACGGGCATCGTCATAGCAATTCATCCGCAACGATGTTGAGCGGGTGCATGGCGTAAGAAACCCCGCTGGCGTTGACGGCTTCAACGTGACGCTGCGGATGGGTTGCGGCCAACGCCTCGCCCACGATGCTGGTGAAGGCAGCCTCCGCACCCCACGGAAAACCAAATGAACTCGAGCCTCCCAAACAAAAAAGGCGCAACCCGTCGGCCGGCTTTGTTGCTAGGAACGACTGATCGTTAAACGTCGATCCGCGGCTGGCGGCCCGCGTCCGGTAGTTCGGCCCCTCGCGCTCAAACACTTTCACCAGACCCGAGAAGCCCCGAAACGGATCGGCTTGCTCGAGCAGCGTAGGCACTCCTGCAACCCACAAAACCAGCTCAAGGATGCCAAAAAAACCGCAGCAGACGATTGCCGAAAACAAGAGCTTTTTCGACGTGGAAAGTTTTTTCTTGGCAGCACTAGGACGTTCTTGGGTGGCCGCCGCCTGCGTATCCATGGGTTCCTTGGTCATGATCGGGGGCCTCCGAATTTTTGTGAAAATTGAGCCAATGGATGGGATGGCAACAAGGGAGAATCTGGGCATATAACAAGCATTTGGGTTTGGATAGGTGGGTTCACAACAATCTAGCATTCCTTCAATATTGGCGGAAATAGCTGCGCAGATCCGTGGGAGATTGTTTGGGTTCCCAATAACTGGCCTGTCCGGGGGCAGGGTTGCGGTTAAGTCCGTCGCGGCCACGCAGCCGAAAAAATACCGCCACCGGGGTGAACACCAGAAAGTACAGTGCGGCCAGCATCAGCCAGGAAATGAGCCAGCCTATCGGAAAACCCCCGAGCATCCATCCCACGAAAATCCAACGCAGCAGCCTCGGCCACAACAGGCCAGGCACGCCAACCAGCAATGCTGCGGACGCCAGAACCACCCCTGACAAAGGTCGATCCCTCACCAACCATGCATTGACACTCAGCGCCAAGAAAACAAGCAGCCACAAGGCCGCAAATTGCCGGAGCATGCGCCGACTCGGGTCGAACGGAATATCTGACCATTTCATCGTTGGGTTTATTAGTCGGGTTTGAATTTTGTCAGATGCGTCCGACGGGCGGTTTGGGTGAGCTGACCGGGGATTTGGTCCTTGAGCAGCAGGCAGTCCTCAAGCACCAGCGCGTCTATATCGGTGGCTAGAAAGCACCGATAGGCATCCTCCGGCGTGCACACCAGCGGCTCGCCGCGGACATTGAAACTGGTGTTCACCAGCACCGGGCAGCCGGTGAGGCGGTTGAAGGCTTCCAGCAATCGGCAAAACCGCCCGTGCCGCCCGGCATCAACCGTCTGGACCCTGGCGCTGTAGTCCACGTGAGTGACAGCCGGCAGGCTTGAGCGCAGCATATTGACGCGTTCCCGCAAATCTTCGGACTGGCTCATTCGCTCGAGTTGATCCGGGGCGAGTGCCAGCCGGTGTTTTTCCAACAGCGGGGCCACGTCCAGCATGTACGGGCTTTCCTGGTCGGGGCGCAGTCCAAAATACTCACTGGCTTGCTCCCTGAGCACGCAGGGCGCAAAAGGTCTGAAGCTCTCGCGAAACTTGATTTTCAGGTTCATCGTGGCTTGGAGTGTGGGATTGCGGGCATCCCCCAAGATGCTGCGAGCCCCGAGCGCCCGCAGACCAAACTCCATGCGCCCGTGAAACCAGCCGACAATTTGGCCGGCAGCGAGCAAACAAACCACCGTCCCGCGCCTGCCATGTCCGCTGGATAAAACTGCGGAGGACGTGATTTTGCTGGATCAGGTCGCCGCCTACGATGCATCGCGCCTCCCTTCAAGGAGTGTGGGCGTCCTCGCCCACCCGAAATTCCCAAGTTCAAACCACCCATGTTGTGGCCCCGCCGACAGTTGCCATGAACGCCAACCCTCAAGTGACCGCCGCTCCAGAGAATCCCGCCCAACCCATTGCCAACTTGGCTCCGCAAGGCGACGCCTGGCAACTCATGCTATCCGTGGTTCTCATTTCTGAATCTAGGCTTACGAATTCGCTAGCGCTCACACCACGTTCATAATTCATAATTTCTTCTTCATCCGTCTTATTCGTCTTATCAGCGGTTAATATTCTTCCAATTAAAAATCAACATCCAAAATCTCTTCTTCATTCGTGTTTACTCGTGAAATTCGTGGCTCATCCTCTTGGTTCAGAAGAGTTTATTACCGCTGATAAGACGGATAAGACTGATAGGTTTAAAAACGCAGAAAACTGAAAGCAGATAGCAGAAATCGCGCGCATCTCTGATAGTTGCAAAAATCAGTTCCACCTCAACCTAGGCCTCCGTGATCGCGCTATTTTGGAACCCCCCTACTCCACCGGCGTGCGCCGCAGAGAACTGGCCCGGCTCGAAATCCACGACCTCAACCGGGAGCGCCAGACCATCCATGTCCGCCAGGGCAAGGGCCACAAGGACCGAGTCGCCGAAAGAATGAATACGAACGCCCAACATTGCCCCGTTTCACGGTGCTATGCCAGTCAGGGCTTCGCCAAGGTGCCAAGCTCGCTAGCGCTCGCTCCGCGTTCAACATCGAACGCCCAACCTCGAACACAAGAGGCGAACACAACCGCCAGAATGGCCCATCTTTCTCTCTTGGTTCTCTTCGGTTCGGCGTTGGATGTTCGATGTTCGATGTTCGATTAAAACAAAACGTCCTGTAAAAGGAGAAAAAGATAGACTCAATGGTTGATAAGCTTCCGTCCATCCGGATCTGGACGCAACCGCAGTAAGGTTTACCCAATCATTCCCCGCATTCCATACGATGTGCTTGTTGCGGCCCGGCAGCACGCCGCCACCCAGATCCCCGCTCAGCGCGGTGGCTGGCACCGCGAAGCTCGTCCCGCCATTGTCGTAAACCTGCAAGCTCACATATACGGCCGTGCTCACGCCCGACACGTCATACCACACGTCCACCAGCTTGGTGCCCTGCTGCTGCGCCGCCCGGACATTCGTTACCAGCGGCTCGGCGGCACTCGCAAGGGACCACAAACCCAACAATAAGACAGACAGGGTCTTCATGGCTATATTCCTAAAGATCCCGATAGAACAACCAAGGAGAAAATTGGGCATTTTGCGGTATTCCACCGGGAGGTTGAGAGCGCCCCTTACGGATGAGCGCTCTCACTGTCTAGGTGCTGACATTTCATCGCTAACCCGGGCGATGGCCGAGCCTCCTGCCATTGTTTCCGCCACGAGCTTGCCGCATGACGAAGATCACAGGTTTAGGCATGGCGGAAATTGGCAAGGGGGGGCTTCGACACTGTAAACGGGGGGGCATGCTCAGTGGCCTCGCGTTCAATGCGGGGGATAAGTGCCTCGCTTGCTAGCGCGGTCGCCGCCGTATGTGCCGGGGCCACCTCAGTCAGTGGGCCAGGCAGCCTACTTCGAGCAGACGAAGGTAGGTTTGTTGTTCATGGGAGCCGGGTGGAATCAGTGCGGGCGTCTCAGCGGTTCACCGCGGCCATGCTTGATGCCGGGTAACGGGCACCGGCGGTGCAGCCCATCGGTGCTGCCTGGGAAAGCTCCGCCAGGTCCCCGGCGGTCAGTTCGATCTCCAGAGCCGCCACGTTTTCCTTCAGATAGGTGCGGCGCTTGGTTCCGGGAATGGGCACCACGTCGTCGCCCTGCGCCAGTACCCACGCTAACGCCAATTGCGCCGACGTGCATTGCTTCCGTTGTGCCAGGGCTTCGAGGCGGTGCACGATTGTCAGGTTTTGCTCGAAATTCGCACCCTGGAAGCGCGGGCCGTGCCGCCGCCAGTCGTCGGCCGCAAGGTCGTCGATTGTCTGGATCTTGCCGGTGAGGAAGCCGCGGCCCAGCGGGCTATAGGGCACGAAGCCGATGCCCAACTCCCGGCAGGTGGCGAGGATCTCCGTCTCTACGTCCCGGCACCACAGCGAGTATTCCGTCTGCAAGGCGCTGATCGGATGGATCTTCATGGCGCGGCGGATGGTGGCCGGCGCGGCCTCCGACAGGCCAAGGTAACGCACCTTGCCGGCCAGCACCAACTCACCCATCGCGCCGACTGTTTCCTCGATGGGCACGTTGGGATCCACGCGGTGCTGGTAGTAGAGGTCGATGTACCCGACCCCGAGTCTCAGCAAGCTGGCGTCACAGCACTCGCGGACGTATTCGGGTCGTCCATTGACACCGAGGAAATTCCCCTTGTCATCGCGGACATTGCCGAATTTGGTCGCAAGCACCACCTCGTCGCGGCGACGCCTGATGGCCTGACCGACGAGCCGTTCATTTGCCCCGCAGCCATACATGTCGGCGGTGTCGAGAAAGTTGATGCCGAGGTCGAGGGCACGGTGAATCGTGGCGGTGGATTCCCGGTCGTCACGAGCGCCATAAAATTCCGACATGCCCATGCAGCCCAAGCCGATGGCCGAAACGGTAAGTCCCTGATTTCCGAGTGTCCTTTGTATCATGTGCGAATGTCGGAGGCACATAACCAGCCCGTCGTTGGATGTCAACCATCATGGCGCACGCGTGGCGGTTTGAAATCTGGATGGCAATGTAGAGATGCAGCCTCTCTTTGTGGGAGCCTGGACGTATCGGAGTTTACTTTCATCAAGCTTCGGAATGCTCAAGGCGCTCCTTCACCGTTCGCCAATCGGACATCAGGCTGGTAAGGAGTCTGTGGAACTGCGGGTCATGGTTAGGGTGGCGTAGGTGGCAGATTTCGTGAATCACCACGTAGTCGATGCACCGGGACGGCATGTGGATCAGTTCCGGATTCAATGCGATTCGTCCATCCGTTCCAGCACTGCCCCAACGCTTGGACATCTTGAGAAGCCTCATGGTTGGTCTGGGAAGTTTGTGTTTGGCACACCATGGCACCCACGACTCGACTCGCCTTGCCAATTGTTCCGCCGCTTTGCCTCGGAACCATTTTTCGAGCAGAGTTTTCACCGCTGCAGGATCGCCGGCTCGTGTCGTCACATGAAAGAACCCACCCTTGAGAAGGACCCCTGGTTCAATACCATGGGAAACCTTGAGACGATATTGTCGACCGAGATAGCGGTGCGTGGCACCCGTCACGTATCGCGGTGTCGGCCGGGTTGCGTTCATCGCCGTGAATCTTCGGCGCTGTGTAATGATCCATTTCCGCCGCTTTTCCAGTTTCGCGGCGATGTTCTCTTCACTGGCGTCAAGCGGTGCCACCAGTTCCAGCGTGCCATCCGGATGCACGCTGATCGCAAGGGTCCTGCGCGCGGTCCTTTTCAGCATGGCCGGGCCGACCACCGTCGCGATAGTCTGAAAATCAGATGTCATCGCTGCGGTGGATGGCAATGCGGATTACCGCTTCAATGATGGCGTCCATCTGATCGAAGCTAATCTGAAGGCCCTTCTGGATCTGCAAGTCGTAGAGGAAATCATCCAGGTCGTTCCGCATCCGGTTCTGGGCGTCGATGTTTTCCCGCCAGCGGACGACCGCATGATTGCGGATGAGGTCCTCCATCGTACAAGCGGCCTCGGCCAAGGTGGATTCGACGGATGGCCTGCCCGTGCCACCCGCACCATCGGGCGCAAGGTCTTCGCGTACGACCGATGAACCGATGCTTCCGCGAGCGAGCTCTTCCTGCAAGGCACCGAACAAGGCACGCGAGAGATCGCGCTCCTTGAGAATGTCCGGCCCTTCCTGGGTCTTTCCGTCGCGGACCTGGGTCATCACGGCGGTCACCCGTTTGAGATACTCCGCGTCACTGATGCGTTGGGCGCGGTAGTCGTCGATGGCCTGTTTCAGCAGCACCGAAAACTTCCGATAGAAGAATGGATCCTCCTCCATTTTTTCGGTGATCGTCTTCTTGGTGCGGTTGGCGATGATGTCGGCCTTGGCGCGGTCGCTGCGGGCATTATCCACCTGCTCCTGAAATGCCTCACGCTCGAAGATGTTCACCGGTTCGACGATCTGAATCACCTCGTCCGCCTGGACGTAGGTGTTGAGCATCTTCTGGATCTGCCTTTCGTAGTCGCGGTAGTCGATCTCCTCGGCATAGCGGATTTTCACGCTGGCCCGGAGTTTTTGGAAAAATACGGCGTCATGTTTGTAGCGCTCCACTTTGTCCTGCTGCGTCTCGTTGATCCAATGAATGCTGGAAAGTGCCATCTTCAAAACGCGGCAGAAGGCGGAAAGCCTGGTATAGAAATCATCGCGCACATCCTTGTTCTCCAAGGCCAGCTCGAAGGACTCTTCGTCCTTCTTGTTCGAAACCGCCTTGAACAAATCCCACAGTCCATCGTGCAGGGACGGCAGGCGTTTGATTTCCTCCGAAACATCGGCCAGTGTTCCTTCGATGTCCTCGGCGTCAAACTTGCCACCCAGCGAGCTGTAGAGTTCCAGTGCATCGTGCAGATGGCCGACCACGCCATAGTAGTCGATCACATAACCAAAATCCTTGCCGGGATGGAGACGGTTCACCCGGGCGATGGCTTGCAACAGCGAGTGTTCCTTCAGACTGCGGGCGATGTAGAGTACCACATTGCGCGGGGCATCGAAGCCTGTCAGCAGCTTGTCCACCACAATGATGATCTCCGGGTCGTCGCCGTTCTTGAACGAGTTGATGATTTGCCGGTTATATTCCTTCTCCGTGCCATACTTGGACATCATCAATTTCCAGAAGAGTTCAACACTCTCGTCCTTCTCCGGTTGTTGGTGCTCCTCGGGATTTTCAATTTCCCCCGGACCGGAAATCACGACCTCGCTCGTCACCTTGCCGAATTGATCAAGGAACGCCTTGATCATCAGCGCTTCCTTTTTGCCTGGCGCAGTGAGTTGTCCTTTGAATCCGGTGCCCTTCCACTGTTTTGAGAAATGCTGGGAAACATCCCAAGCGATCAGATAGAGTCGGCTTTGCAGGCGATTCAACTCGTCGCGGGCGGCGAACTTTCGCTTGAGGTCGGCTTTCTGCTCGGGCGTTAGACCATCACACATCGCCTCGAACATCGGGTCGATGGCTTTCTGGTTCACCTCCTGCAAGACATGGCGGCCTTCGTAAAGCAAGGGCACGACAGCCTTGTCCTCAACGGCATCGCGGATAGTGTAGGCGGGTTCGATGAAGCCGCCGAATTTTTCGGCGGTGCTCTTTTCCTTCCGCATCAGCGGCGTGCCGGTAAAGCCGATGAAGCAGGCCTTGGGCAGCGCCTTTTGCATCTGAATGTTCGCCTCGCCGTATTGGCTGCGGTGACTTTCGTCCACGAGCACATAAAGATTCTCCTCGTCGATTCGGAACTGCCGAGCTTCCTTTGCCGCCGCGCCAAATTTCTGAAGCAGTGTGGTCATCACCGCCACATGGGGATCGCGCAGCATCTCGATCAAATGCGCCCCGGTCTTTGCCTGTTGCGGTTCCTTGCCGCATTGGTGGAAGGTTTTCCAAATCTGTTCATCGAGGTCGATCCGGTCGGTGACGATCAACACACGGGCGTGCGGGATGCCCTCGTCGAGAGCCAGTGCCTTGCCTAACAAAACCATCGCCAGCGATTTTCCCGATCCCTGCGTCTGCCAAATGACGCCACCCTTGCGAGCCCCTTGGGGATCATATTGGCGAACGCGCTCCAGTGTGCTGCGAATGGCGAAGTACTGCTGGTAGCGGGCGATCTTCTTCACCGCGCCGCCCTCATCATAGAGGATGAATTGCCGGGCCAGTTCGATAAGCCGCTCGGGTCGGCACAGCGACCAAAGCAGAAAATCCTGCCCGGTCGGTTCCCGTTCATGTATCGCCTGTTCCTCGAAGGACTCCCGGGCGAAGGCGAAGACGCCCTTGAACAACTTCGCGTGTTCGTCCGGGCGCACCGTGCTGTTGACCGCCGTGCGTACGGCAGCGCGAACGTCGTGCAACTCCAGCCACTTCGCCCAGAATTTCGGCGGCGTACCGGTGGTGCCGTAGCTGCCATCATTTTTGTTCAGCGCTATCACGATTTGGGCATAGACGAAAAGCTGGGGGATCTCGTCCTCCTGCCAATTGCGCACATTTTGGTGGATGGCCTGCCCCAAGGAATCCTTATCCTCCGGTCGCTTGCACTCGATGATGATGAATGGGATGCCGTTGACGAAGCACACGATGTCCGGACGCCGCGTCTCGTGGCTACCACTCCGCTCCACTTCGAACTCGGCGGTGATGTGAAAGACGTTGTTCCATGGGTTTTCCCAATCAATGTAGCGAAGCGTGAAACCCTTCGTTTCGCCATCAATGGTCTGATCCATGCTCTTTCCGAGAGTCAGCAAATCATAGACTTTCTCGCTGGTCCGAACTAAGCCTTCGAAAGGAATGTCCCGCAATACCTCGATGGCCTTGGCGATGTTCTCATCCGAAAACGCCAGGTCCCGCCCCTTGAAATTGATTTTGTTCAAGCGCCGGAGCTGTTGGGCAAGCACACTTTCCAACAGAACCTTGCCAAATTTTCCTTTGCGTTCCACCGCCACTTCCTCAGGGCTGAGGTAGGAAAATCCGAGCTGCTGCAGGAGCCGCAGCGCCGGAATTTGGCTGATCGGAGTTTCTTGGAATGAGGGGTTCATGGGAAATTGGCGGCGATGGTTCCGTATCGGGGTGATTGGGATGAACGGGGCATCCCATGGCGGGTTGTTGGGGGCATGTGGCATATCCCATTTCGGGGTGTTGGGGACGTGCGGGCCATCCCATTTCGGGACGTTGGGATCGTGCGGGCCATCCCGTTGCGGGGCGTTGGGATCGTGCGGGCCATCCCGTTGCGGGGCGTTGGGGACGTGCGGACCATCCCGTTGCGGGGCGTTGGGGACGTGCGGACCGTCCCGTTGCGGG
>CAIQXC010000146.1 GCA_903875675.1 Akkermansiaceae bacterium | reverse complement strand
CTCCCGGTCTTCAGTCGTGCATCCTCGGATGGCATAATTCGTCGGGTAAAGAACCACTTTGACGCCGTATTCGGTGATGAGCCGATCTACAACCTTTGTCATTTCCGCAACATACGCCGTATAATTGCTGTATGGAGAAATATCGCCCTTGATGTATCGCCACTGCATCACAGAAATGCCCACCACTTTATCCTGCGGACTGCACCCGATCAGCGCCAGCGCCTCGGCGCTCCCAATTTTTTTCTGCATCACAGCGACGTCAGCACTGCGAATGATCTTATTAGGGCTGAGCCCTTTCGTCTCATTCGCGAGCTTGAACGACAACTCGTCCCGAGTGAAGAGGAGATCCACATTTCTCAGCCATCGGTTGACAAGGAAGCGCGTTCCAAACCCATAAGGACCGAGCGCGCAGGGAAAAAGAACGACTTTTTTAGCAAGCAGATGAGCAATACGGAAACTAAAGAGGGTATAAAATGCATCGATATAAAAGGCCTCTTTGATACGTTCCGCATGGACACTCACAACCATATCAGCCCACAGATAATTATCGAGTTTCGATTTGTAGAATCGCACGGATGTCATTCCCGGGACCACTTGAAGCCGAATAACAGCCATCCACAAAATCGTTTTGGTGACCCAGGCCAGTTTTCGCAACCACGGCTTTTTGTAGGGATACTCAAATGGGTCGGGAACACTATCGACACCATAAAGTTCCCGAAACGCTTCCGGATAGACGGCAACAACGCGTATGTTCGCACCCGGATATCGATCCCGCAATAGTACCAGCGAGTTCTCCACGAGCGCGCCAGATCCTATGTTCGCGTCCGTGTGTCCTTCAGTAATCAAGATATTCATAGTTTACCCCTGTCCGTCATATCTAGTCGCGCAATCTTGAGAGCTGCCCGATAGCCTGGACTATTTGGTGTAAATCACGTTGAAGTTCGCTGCTTTTTTGTGAGAATTTGGCCACAACTTGAATCGGATGGCATCCATTATGCGCAATCCCTCGCCCAATTTGAGAAGAACTGAGGAAGAAGGGAGTGCCTTAAGGAGGTAACTCAGTGTTAAGTTGTAACATTGCACTTCCATAGATGAGAATCTCGGGGCCAGTTGCTCAAGCGTATCGATGTACAAGTTACTTTCGTCCACAAGCAGACCTTTTGCATTTCTATAGGACCGAACCGCGTTAACAAGATGATTGTGGCTCAATGGCTCGAAGGTGAACATGCATTTCCCACCAGGGCGGAGTACGCGGACGAATTCGTCGATTGCCGCATGAAGATTGTGAGTGAGATGATGCAAGGTGGCCTGCCCTACGATCAGGTCCACGGTATTGTCGCCCCATTCATCCAGATGCATGACATCCGCAGCCTTCACGCAAGCATTGGGGAGCCCTTGGATTCTCTCGGCAGCGATCTTCACAGTTCCTACATACTGGTCCATGCCGGTGACATTTGCCTCAGGAAATGTCGCAGCCAGACCTGCAAGCAGATCCCCATAACCGCAACACACTTCCAAGATGATCTTCGCGTCCCGGCCTGCTTCCCACATGCTGTGCGCAGCAGCATGAATCAGCGCGGCATCGTAGGGCGAGCGGTGACCAAAGCCCTTCTGCAATTGGGCAATCGAGCTGTCATCTGCTGAAGGAAATGTGGGAGAATGGATCTGTATCGACGGTTGATTGGTCATTTGCTTGGTTTTTAGGAAAAATTGGCGCCTGCTTCCACGCTTAGGCCTCAGTTCTTTATGCTTTGAGAATGGATATTCGCTTTATGCAAAGCATGAGAGCAGTAACAACAGAGCGCATCTCCGAAAGTTGCAAAAAATCCGAAAACAGAAGCTCAAACCAAGAATTGCACGAATAGCCACCAATGATCAGGCGCTTCCGGGCCATCCACAGGACGAAGGTTCCTTGAATTACATCACGGATTGATACACATCCATGGTTTCCGATGCGCACTTGCCCCATGAAAATGCCTGCAGGCGCTCGTAGCCACATTTGACGAGTTCTTCACGCCGCTCGCGAGATGTCACAACCGCCTCAAGGGCATCACCGATTGCATGGATATCGGACGGATCGAAAAATTCCGCCGCATTGCCAATCACCTCTGGCATCGAACTGGCATTGCTTGCAATCACGGGGCAGCCCCGCGCCATCGCCTCAAGCGGGGGAAAACCAAAACCCTCATCAATTGATGGATAAACAAATGCTGTTGCTCTGAGAAATAATTTGTGCAGCAGCGCATCAGACCCACCAAGCTGGACCACCTCGCCTTCTGAAAACCCCAACTGGTTGATCAGATCGCTTTCCACACGCGTCCATGCACCGCCGCCGAAGGCAACCACCCGAAATTCCCGCCTCACAGATGAATGCGCCAGACCGCGGAGAAACCCTTGGAAATTCTTGTAGCAGTATCTCGCTCCAACATATAGCAGGTACGGTGCTCGAACCACCGCTGCCAACTCCACCTCCTCCGCCGGACTGAGGCCGCCCGCTGCGCTTATGTGGTCGAAGCCGTGATGCACAACGTGAACCTTCGCCGGATCCACATCCACCAGCCTGAGCAAATCCCTGCGGGTGCTCTCGGAAACGCAAATCACCGCCTGACATCGTTCCAGTGTCTTGCGGCGGTATTCTGGCGTCCTGTCCATCCGGCCCCAGTACTCGGGATATAATTCGTGGATCAGGTCGTGAATTGTGCAAACCCGCGCCACCGACCCCGGCCCTACCCTCCGGGCGTGACAAAACGACTCGTGAATCAGGTCCGGCTGCCACCGCCGCATCTCCCAACCGCCTAGCAAATCCCCCGCATGGTGCGCCATACGTCGCGTTAATCGCGGAAAGCACTTGACATACCGCATGCCAGTAAGCCGCATCCCGCTGTCCGTCAGGTGCCGATTGGTATGCAACCAGCCAAACACCCGCACAGCATTTCCCTCTCGCAACAACTCTTCCCCCAAACGCACCAGATAGCGCGACACACCACCATACTTCTGCAGCGTGAAAACATTACTGTCGAAAGCAATTCGCATAGATGAGATTAGTCGGTCAACCCACAGACTGGTCCCGCCGCACCCGTTCTTTGGCAGTTTCATAGTCGGAATTCATCAACGACTCGCGGCGGCGAGCCCAGTTCGCAAACTGCCTGTAGAGGTATGAGATAACCCGATGCTCGCGACACAGCAGCAAACGGCTCAACGCTGATGGCTTGTCCTTTGTAAAAACATGCATTTCCTCTGAGAGTTGCAAATAGTGCCAGCCGATTTCAGCTGCCAGTCGTTGGAGCGATTTTCGGGTGTATATGCTGATGTGCTGGCCAGTCTCAAATGTGTAATACCACCAGTCCTGCGGCGGAACATCCCAGTGATGAGTTAGCGTCGAAAAGACAAAAACTTTCGCGCCATATTCCCGGATTTTATCCCTCACAAACGTGAGCGGGTCATCGATATGCTCAAACACCTCGAAGGCAAGGAGCGTCGATGCTTGGAAACCCTCAGGAGGTTCATAGGCTTTGGCAAAGAGGTTCTCACAATAGACATCGCTCGTGTAACAGTCCCACCCCCGGTCACGCATCAACCGGCAGAGCAAACCATATCCACCTCCAACATCGAGAATTCGACAGCCACGCCGATGGAGTCGAGTCAGAATGGCTCCCAACAGATCTCGATTCCGTAGATTCCTCGACACCAAACCCACATCCGTTTCGGCGATCGCGCTGGTGTACGACTCGGGAAGCCACGTGGGATTCTCCGGTTTGATAATCCGGCACTCCGGACACTGAAAATAGGCGGCCGAATGCTTTCCAAGAATCTTGGCGGCAAACACGTGCAGCATTTCAGAATGGCAAATGGGACAGTTCATCAGTTCAGGTATTGGATCGTGCCGTGGTTATGGTTCACAGGCGTAAGACAAGCCTAGTCGCTGGACCTCCTGCGCTCATCGTAGCCGCGCGGAAAGACGACTTAGTTTATCGATGAAGGCTCCCCATAGTCCGAGGTCTTTGTCCCGTTTCGCCCAAATTGGATATTCCGCCAACTTATTCCAGTCGGCTTTTGTAGTATCCTCCAAAAAGGGATAGAAATATTCAAATGCTGACAATGTTCTGACGTTATGCAATTTGCAAAGAATACCAAAAATACTCTGGTCGTGACGGTGCTCGATGAACCCGTCAAAATTTGGAGATCGCGAGGGTGTATCATCTGCTAACGAGAACTCATCTTCGAAAACACCGATCCAGCGTCGAAGCAATTTTTCAGATTCTCCGCATCTCTTCATAAACACAGTCGTTGCACCTATCTGTTGAGAATTGACAATATCAGCATTCCCTCTTACGGAGAAGTAGTCGAAGAGGTCTCCTTTTGTCCACGCCCATTCGGGGAGAGAGAAGGCATCCAAGAGTGGATCATTGAAGGTGTTCTTCACTTGAAAGGCAAGCATACCTGACTCATCTGTCATTTCAAGATACTGCGTGAGGCGTTGCCTGCCACCGGGGTTGATCCAACAACCCACATCACAATAGTGGAGGATATCGCCCTCGTCCATGGTGCGCAGGACTTGGAGAATAATCTGAGGCTTCCATACCCAGTAGCCGTACCCCCGCACACCGACTCGAAGTTGCTCCTTGAATCGCTTACGAAACGCGGGATCAAGATTGCCTTCATCCATCACATGTATCACGTCATAGATGCCGATGGCCTTTGCCTGGTTTCTGATTCTCTGCAGACTTCGGCTCAATCTGGAATCGGCAAAAGTGCAGAATACGTGCTTTGCGGTATGCTTCATGCGAAGATACTTTCGGATCAGTTGAAGTGAGACTAGAGTCCTTGGGAAGCCAAAGATTTTGTCGTTAGGTCAAATATTCTTGTCGTGGGTCTTCAAGTCTTGCGTCTTGGGTCTGAGGCGGAGCCTCGCTAGCATTAATGATCCTAGGACTTTCGTTTGCCTATGAAATAATTGAACTTGGAAATGGTGCCTCCATGGGCCTCGTTGATCACGGTATCCAGTATGCCAGTAAAGTGAGTTTCCAAAAAATGGCGAATGACTGAATAGTCCACTCGGAGTGGATGTCCCGCATCGAATTTGTAGGCGGCGCTTTCGGATTCCTCCTTGGCACTGTATATTTTGTCGGCAAATAGAAAGTAGCTACCCGTTGTAGTCATTTCCAGGATTCTAGAAAAGATTTGGTCGATATCCAGGCAATGCTCAATGACATTGATCATCACGCAAAGATCATACTTTTTTTGAGGAGTGAAATCCTCAATTGTTGAGGCATGAAGAGTGATCGGGCGGCCAGTCCAACCACCGATCTGCCATTCATTGTACTTGTGTTTAAAGAATCTAACTGGATGTTTCAGACCTCCACGCGGAGACCACGGGATCAGCGATGTTTTCAGAATCCCTCCCAATCTCTTTCCTTTATAGCGGCAGAATGGATGCTTGAGGTAGTCGTTCGCGAGAGGATCCAAAAGGTGAATCTCACCAACCGAGCAGAGACTGAGGATCTTCCTCATGTTAGTGAAGGGGCCGCAGCCAAGCTCGATCGCACTGGCGAATGACTTCCCGTCCAACGCTTGATAGTGATTGAAGCTTTCTTCGTGGTCTTCGTTCCGATCGGACATTGCGGCAATACCCTCCATCCAGGTTCTGCGTTCGTATCGTTGAGCTTCAAGCCAGCGGTCATGATCGACTTTAACAACCCCTTTTACAGGATCGACTGGCTGATCCACTCGCTCTTGAATCTTCTCAATGGCTTTGGTGCCTGTGAAGATGTTTCGATTCTCATCCACGTACAGAGCATCTGTTGATTTTTTTGGATCTGGGGTCATTTCAGTGTGTTTGTTAAGATGGAAGGGATTGCGAATATCGACCGTTGCAGGTCATTATTTGGATGCTGGATCGGCCATGGTCCAGAGGATTAATAAGTCCGGTCTAGTTTAGAGCGTTGTAGTTTTACAAGCAGTCCCGCTAGAATTCGGCGGAGATCGGCACGCATCGAGCGGGTGAACAACAACGGAAGTGCCACCACAATGACCACAGAAGAAAGCAGTCCCGAAACTGCACATGCTAGAAGTGCATGGTTGCAGGCCGTGGCAATCCACTGGGAGCAGAAGATGCACGACGGAACCAGCAAGGCCAGAGCCAGCGACTGGCGAAGAAGGCTTGGCAGCAAACAGGTTGCATCAAAGTGGGAGTGTTTCTTCAATTGCCATGCAATGTAGATGCCAATCACCAAGGTTGCGACAGGCTTTGCCCAGAGCAAACAGGCAGAACCCGCCCAAGTACGGGTCGCAAATGCCAAGGCCACGTAAACGAGGCATTCTGCAAGCAATGCCCAGCGAAGCAGTTGCATCTGGCGGCTAACCACGGCGTAGCCATACATGCATTGATTGACTGATAGGATGGCGATCCAGAGGGCACCGGCAACATTGGCGTGCCAAGCCCAGGACACCTTGCCGAGCATCCACCATGAAACGAAGGCTGGATTGACGCAAACGACGAACAAGGCGGCACAGGCCCCTATTCCGCCAGAGACACCCGCGATGCGGATCATTTGGGTGGCTGCGCCTACCTGATTTCCCTTGGCGAATTCAATCGAGAGCGGGGTGACGGACATATCGCCGAAACGGGTGCATACGGCGACCATCAGGAGAATGAGCTTCATGCCCGCCGAAAGATCGGCGGTCGCATTCAGCGCAAACCAAGCGGACGCAAGGAAGATCGGCAGCGCGGCCAATGTCTGGCCGCCGATCTGCCAGAACATGCTGTCGCGGGCAAAGGCCAGCACTTCCTTGAAAATGGCGGAATCAAAGGCACCCCGGCCGGCACCCACGGCTCGATAGGGACGCGCGAAGAGCCATGAGCAACCCATGTAGAGCAGCAACTGGACGGAGCTCGCTAGAATGCTGCTGTAGATGCCAATGCCACCGCGAAGAGCCAACCAGAAGAGAAGCGCATTGAGAATGAACAGGGCGGAACTGAGCCAATAAATGAGGTAATGCTTGCCATTGGCAACCAGCGGCGCACTCAGCGGCTTAACCGCGAAAGCGACCCACAAGGAAACGCCCTGTGCCAGCATCAGGAGCAGAAACTTGGTCTGCAGGTGGGCCGGAATGGAAAGCGCAGCACTTCCAAAAAAAGCGACCAGGCAGGCAATCAAAAAGCCAGCAAAACCCAGCACGTTAAAAACCCGGACTGCTGTGCTGAGCGCATTGGCATAGCGATCCTGCGTACCGGTGGTGTAGTCGATAAGGATGCGGGAGAACGCTGTGAAGAGACCTAAATCCAGAATGGAAATGTAGCCGGAAACCTGACTAAGCAAACACAGCAACCCGAATTCCTCCTTTTCGAGATAGGTCAGCGACAAGCGGATGACCAGCAGCGAATAGCCAGAGGCCACCACCAAATTGACCAAGCTGGCGGCGAGACCATGAAGGTAGAGTTTTTTGGTGGAACCTGCGGGCACGGGAGATAGATGGGCTCAAAAATCTTTTTCTTCAAGCGCTCTAGCCTGCTTTAACCGCAGCATTCCTCTCGAACGGCGGCACATAGCGGCCCCTGCCACCCGGTACATAGGCAGGCAGGGGCAGATTATTTTCCAGCATGCGCAGCATCCCGGCACCTAGCAATATCGCCGGGGCATCTGCTGAGAATCCGCCGAAGACCACCCAGAAGAACACCGGTGACCAGATGATGGGAATGCAGAAGAACAGGGCCACCGGATACCATTCAGTGCCCTTGCAGCGCATGACCTGCTGATGAGCATGCACGACCATCCGGAATTGCGCGAGAGCCATGACCAGCAATCCGAAATACCCAATGACCCGGATCGCACTCACCGGGCCGCTGTGGTAGTCACCGTTGGAAAGAATGGCTTCGCGATGGATGTCGAATCCAGAAACGCCGAGGCGCACATTGCCCCTGGATAACGACACGGAAGCTTGCATGGCCAGTTCCGCAGCACTGAATCCCAAGCCGTCGCCAAGCCACTTGTTGTGAATCCAGCGATCAGTCAACAAGACTTCCTTCCAAATCTCAACGCGCCAGTCTGTCGAAGAGTTGGCATCGGCCTGATAACGTTTTTCCCAGGTTCCGGGAAGAAACGACAACGCCCGCTGGATATTGGGAGGAAACGGCATCACAAGATTTGCAGCAGCGAGTAAAATGAGTGCCAGAATGGAAAGCACAGCGGCCGCAAACACTGCGGGGAGACGCCCGTGATAAAACAGCCCTACCAGATAAGTGAGTCCTACCGCTCCCGCCACATTCCGATAGCCGCTGAGTGCCGCAAAGGCGAATGAAAGCAAGATCAACGGTGCCCAGCGCAAACTCAAGCAGGCTTTGAGTGGATTGGTAAAACTGGACACCCAGGTGGCGAATGTGAGGGGCGCATGTGTCAGGAAATCGACCCGCCCGGCAGCGCTTGTGTCAATGACTTCTGTGTGTATCGGATCACGCGGCATGCTAACCACACCCATCCAATAGCCCAAGGAAGGAACCAACCAACCCACAAACCCAAGACAGAGGTTGAGGAGCCCCCCGAAGATGCTCAGTCTCATCGCCGTGCGCAATTCAGCGGCTGGCGCACGCAGCCCACACAGGATCAGCGCGGCAACCAGTGCCAAGCCGAACATCGCGTAGGGCCGCCCACCAATCATCTCGCCCCCAAACAAGCTCACGCCCACCGGATTTCTCAGATACACCTGCACCACACAAGCCACCAGCAATCCGATCCAAAATTCCAATTCCGTGAGACGCAGCGAAAATGGCAGCTTGCGTGAGAGAAGCATCAATAGTGAAAAGGTCACCATCAGAACCTGACCCACCAACATCGTTGACGGACGACCGGGAATCATCAACGTGAATTGGATGCTCCCCAGAAAGGGAATAAGCAGCCAGATACGCGATCCCAAAAGCAAGCAACCGATGAGTGTCGCAGCCCCAACGACCCAGGCGATGGCCGCAAATTGCGCGGTGGCGGCGCTGATGCCGAGGTACAGCGCCACAAGCATTGCAATGACCCCGAAAATGATGAGCTTGATCTTATTGGAATCCATGGATGAAGAGATGCTTAAGGGTCGAGAAAAAGATTATGAATGATGGAAGGCAGAGAGCTTTGTGCGGTGATCTCGAGGGCGGCTCAATACAGTCCATTTAGCGTTCGCTGGCGGAAAATAGGCATCCTGCCTGTGAGGGAAGACAGCGCTTCCAGCCTGTCTGCGCATGAAACGACAGGCTGGAAGCCCGTCTTCCATGACAGGCAGGATGCCTATCCTCCAGCTAAATTGACAGGATCAGACAGGCCTTCATTCTTTGATGAACTGTCCGTTGGTAATGAATAGAGCTTGTTTCTTGGGCTCATCACTGCCTTCGGCAGGCTCGCCATGATCCCCGAATTTCTGCCGGACAAATGCCGAATACTTCAGGTACTCGACTTTCAATTCACCCAGCACGACGGAGTCACCAGCGGCGTCGATCGCCTTCTTGGCTTGCGGGACGCAAAGGTAGAAGAGCATAGCGCCTTTTTCATGGGTTGATTCAGCCGTGGTCTGTGCCGTTTCCCACTTACCGGTTTTATCGAATATAGTGCCACCGAGAGGGCCTCCGACTTCCTGCACGAAGAAGAATCCGTTGACGGCCCGGTTGCCTCTCGGAATGAAGTAGCGGCAGGAAATCCTAAATGTCCCCTTACTAGAGGTTGGCGGCAGGACATCGGCGAGATAACCATAGGGATTAATGGCCGCTGGCTTCATTGATAGGCGAACCCCGTTTTCCCCGGCCTCCGCTTGCTTGAATGATGAAAGAATCTCCGACAGAGCGAACTTTCCCAAGTCCTTGCCATCAAACACTTGGTGATAAGCCACCCACGGATCGGCTCGGTAGCCTTTTGCGCCGACGAACTCACCTAACACCTTGGCTGTAGTTGTTGCAATCAATTTTTTTGCGTTGGGCCTTGGAGAGACGATTTCGATCGGGCTGTCCATGCTGACTTTTCCCCGGTGATCGCGGAAGACGAGCACCTCAAGATTATCTCCGTAGCGGCGGAGTTGATAGGCTGGAGGGCCACTGCCATGCTGGCCGCTGAACTTGACCAATTCCCTTGCGGCGATGGTGTCGGCGTCACCGGTGAGCGCGTCCCGCATGTTTTTTGCGGCGAGGGCCTCGTCCAGCTTGCCATCCTTGGTGAGCGCAACCTCCTGCGCCTTGAGTTCCTTCTCCATTTTATCGATCAGGGCAACGACAACTTCTGCGTGGTCTTTTAAGATCTTGTCGCGACCCTCCATGAATTTGGCGCGCATGTTCCTGAGTTCGGAAGTGGCGTTAGGCGATAGCGGCGGCAGAGGATCCTGGCCCTTTTTGACGGCCTTGATTTCTTCGTTGAATGGGATGGCGGTTTCGAGTTTGCCAGTGGATTTCACCTTCTCCAACTGTCGTTCGAGGGCTCCGGAATAGCTGGCATCGAATTTTGCGAGTTGCTCATCGCGTTGGGAATTTGCTGTTGCGCGATGGGTCTTGAAGGCTGCTTGGAGATCATCGAAGGGCGCAGCCATGGCGACGGATGCCATCACGGCCAAAGCGATCAGCGAATGGAGAAATCTCGAGTTCATGGTTTGACGATAGTTAGAGTGGATGGACGGACGATCTTGAAACGTGCCAGCAGCAAGGGAAACAACAGCATGGCGGCAACCAGCAACATGCCGACCGCACAGCAAATCCAAGCGAAGGGCAGATAACTCGGCGAATACTCCAGAACTATCCGACTATCCGCAGTTGCCGGCCATTTCGGAATTGTGGAAAAACACGCACCTTCCAGTTCAAGCCGCTTCTTGGAAGCACCGGATCGGACAACCCAGCCGGGGTAGTAGGTATCGGTTCTCACGAGTGTTTCGTCGGCGGGCAGGCGCGAAGCATCAAGGGTCAGGCGGTTGTAGGACTCAGAAACCATACTCACGGGAGCCGCCGCGCCAGTGGACAGAAGCCGGAAGCGGGCCAATTCACTTTGCTTGTCGAAAGCCGGCACCTGAGAACTATCTCCCGGAACAACCCCATAGTCGGCGAGCCAGCCATCCGGGACGGGTGCTGCCTCCGGGGGGTAACGAAAGGGACAGGCAGGCTGCAAAGCGGAATACCCGTGTACCACGTGTACGCCGTACATCGCCGCTATCGCATGAGTGAAGACCGCTATATCCCGATTTGACGAAGGTTCAGCAAGCCTCAAACCACCTTCTAGCAGATCTCTGGCCTGGGTTTGCACCGGGCCGCCTCTCACGAGTTGCTGCCACAGGGCGATCGGATGGGAAGGCCTAAATCTCGAATGGAACATCAACACGGGGATGGCACTCATCAGCAGAACCGCAGCCATACCTAGCTGCACCTGTGCCATTTTCTCCCTCGTTAGCGCGAAACCAAGCGCAAGTGCCCCAACCAGTGTGAAGACTGCCTCTGGATTCATCAGTGACACTTCTGCCGGAAAGGAATCCAGCTGACTCTTCCGCAGATTCGGCGCGCTGATAGTCGAGACATGACTCTTATCTGCCTCCATGACAATCCCGCTAATCTTTGCCTTGAACACGGGATAGACCCACCATGCCAAGGCACTGCTGCCAAACCCCGTAACCATCACGCACAGCACCACGGATCGAACGAGCCATTTGGGGGCTTGTAGTCTTTGCTCAACGATTGCCTGAGCCGTCAAAGCAGCCAGCACAATGAGTCCCATGCCTGCCAGCGGTGTACAACGACAGTAAAAAATAGTTGAAAGAGGTGTTGCCACCACACACAGATAGATGCCAATCAGGACAGACGCTTGGCAAATGACCATGCCCAGCACTCCTTGCGTCCTGCGCCAAACCCACAGGCCCCACACAGCCAGGCAGCTGCAACCCACGCCGCAAAACCAGTGGAACCCCATGCCGTTCATTTTTGTGGCGTACCCGATATCAAGCGTCTTGAATGTCCCAAACATCCATGGATAGTAAGAGCCTAACGATAAGGGAATAGCCAGCAGGCGGAAATACCAAGCGCAGCTGCCTTCCGCGCCAACCGAACGGGTAGAATGCAAAAAAAACTCGACCTGATTAAATAACACAGGCGACGCCAGAAGAGCGCCGACCAAGCCTGAGAGGGCGGTCACAGTCAGAGCACGGCCAAACAGTTTGGGAGTTTTGACAAGAATTGCAGCCAAAAATGACACAGCGAAAAGCGGCAAATAGGTATGCGACTGGAGATTGCCAGCGTAGAAAACCAAGCCACAGAGGATCCCACCTAGGCCCGCATAAAGCCACATCTCCCGCTGCACGGATCTCAGCCAAACAAGCCACAAATACGGGAAGTATAAGAAAGACCCTTGGATCCATGGATGCCCCCAATAAAGCGTGAACCAACCGGCATATTGATAGGTTATCGCCAGAATCCCCGAAATCACAGAATTGACTCCGAACGAGCGGAGCAACAGAAACATTCCGAAGCCTGTGAGAATACCTCTGAGGATATAGTTCCAGTTGTACGCCAGTTCAAATGGCAAGGTGGCATAACACACCAACCTCACCGGATCTGTGCCGTTCACGTGAGCGTCCGCCAATAGTGGCCGCCCACCGTAAGTGTAAGGGTCCCACCACGGGATTTCCCCTGCGTGATACGCCCGGTAAATGGCGTATTGAAGGGGAAGATCGTAGGTGAATTGATCGATGATGTGATGATTATCCGGAATCCCGCTGGCCGACGGGTCCATGTACTTGTATTGCGCAAACAAATCCGGGCCTATGTCCAGAGGTGCGAGCAAGCGCCCACCCCACAGCGCACTGCCATAGATGACGGCCGAAAGGACGATACTGGCTAGGAGATACCAAGCAGCAGACTTCATCTGGTTCAAGCGGAGTGGGCCTTGCCGATGGCAATGAGGCTCTGCCCGATGGGCGGCCTGACCAAGCGGCTTTCAAGGGCATGTGCGAGCGGAAAGATCACGCGATCAAACATTCGGACTTGTTTGATGTCGAAACTCATACTCTGCATGAGTTTGAAGCGAAGCGCCCAAGCAAAGTAACCGACGAAGTTGAAGTAATGGAGGTCGATGATATCAAAGCCGGCGAGACGCAACTTATCGCGGAGGTCGGCTCGGGTGTACCGCCGGAAATGCCCGAAATGTGCATCAAGTTTCGAGAAAATTTCGGGCCTCGCCGGAACCAAGATGCACAAGTGACCGTTGGTGGGCAGCAGAAGTTGTTGCAGCCTCTTCAATTCGTCCAGATCGTCCTCGATGTGCTCAAGCACGTTGACCATCACCGCCGAATTGAAACTTTCGCCATGGCCCAGATCGCGAGTGGTTCCGCCGAGGAGCCGAATGTGCGGCAATTGCTGGCGGAAACTGTCCTGAAATCGTGGTTCTGGTTCGAGGGCCACAAGTTCTTTCACGCCGGGAAGCGCTAGGATTGCCTCGCTGGTTTGGCCGACACCGGCCCCGACTTCGAGGACCCGCTCACCCAAGTAGGCCTTGAATTCATTGATAATGGCGTTCCGGTAATTGACGGCCTCGGATAGAGCCGCAAATTCAAAATCCTCGGTCGATGCCATTGCATTGGGCTGGTCCATAAGTTCCTTGGTTCAGATAAAAAAATTGTATTTGAAGATACACCAAATCGCCCGCACTCCGTCACGCCAGCCGATCTTCTTGCCTTCTTCATAGGTGCGGCCGTAATACGAGATGGATACCTCGTACAGAGGAACCTTCAATCTGGCGACTTTCGCGGTGATTTCGGGCTCAAAGCCGAAGCGGTTTTCCTCAATGGTGATTTGTTTTAGAACATCCTTGCGGAAGACCTTGTAACAGGTCTCCATATCGGATAGATTAAGGTTGGTGCACATGTTTGAGAGGGTCGTCAGGAACTGGTTGCCGATGCAGTGCCAATAATAGAGAACCCGGTGCATGCCGGAGCCTAGGAAACGCGAACCGAAGACGACGTCAGCCCGCCCGGTGATGATAGGCATCAAGAGTTTGGGATATTCATCGGGATCATATTCCAGATCGGCATCCTGAATGATCACTATGTCTGAATTGACCTGCGCGAAGCCGCTGCGCAAGGCGGCTCCTTTCCCCTGATTCACCTCATGAGTGAAAATGCGGATGCGTGAATCGGTCTTGGCAAGTTCCTGCATGCGTTTCCAGGTGCCATCTGCTGAGCAATCATTGACCATCACCAACTCACCGACCTCGGGGCGAGCCAGGACGCGTTGGACAATGAGGTGAATGGTGTCTTCTTCGTTGTAAACCGGCATCACAACTCCGAGACAACCCATTGGGATTTCATTGGGATTCATAACTGCATTATAGAACGATGAATGAGAAGACGGATCTAACGGAATCAGACATCCGCAACCGCCGGAGCTTTTTCAGACTTGGCTGGCTTGACGCGGGCACGCAGCAGGCGCAATAATACAACTGCTGCGACCAGCACGGCCACGCCGAAAATGGCCGCCCCGGCGCGGCCTTCGAAGATGGCACCCCCGGTGAGCACGAAGCCGATAACAAACACTCCGTTGATCGGAACAGAGATGAGGATGTAGGGAAGAAACGGCACAGCCAGCAGACCGAGCACATAGTTCTGCACAAAGAGCGGCACCCCGGGAGTCACCCGCAAAAGGATGGCCAGGCGGATGCGGTCCTTTTGCCCCAAGCTCCTCCAGCGGTCCCAGCGGGCACCCAGAAGCCGCGAGATGAGGGCTCTGGCGGGCCCAGCTGCAACCAGATACGTCCAAGACATGTTGAGCGCCGTGGCACCAATCGCCAGCAAGCAACTGGTCCAGTTGCTCCCCCAAATAGCGCCTGCCAACAGCAGCAGGGCACTCGCCGGAAAGCCAAAGGCCGGTAGCAGCACCAGCGCGGCAAACAGCACTAACGGATAGGCACGGCACCAGCCAATCAGCAGGTCCTTGGCCTGCCAAACCGCAGCAAAAAAATCAGGCCCGTGGGTCAGCCATGCCACGCCTGCGACGCATGCGCCGACGAACGTGAGGACTAGAAACCAGCGGGCCTTGATAGACAATGAATGAAGCATGATGAACCTAGCGAGGCTGCGCCTCAGACAGAAGACGCAAGACTTGAAGACACAAGAGCAGAAAACTTGACCTAACGACAGCAACTTTGGCTTTTCAAGGACTCTAAGATGCGGAAAGAGGAGGGCGTTTTGACAGTCGATGGTCTAGGGCATGTTCGAAGCTGATGAGTTCGCGAAGCAAAGCGTTGTAGCAGCTATGGGCCCGGGTCCCCTCGGCGGCCAGCATCTGGTAGAGATCGAGTTCCGCGCCGTCATCGCGGCGAATCGATGGAGGCATGAGACCCGCCCGGACCAAACGAGGCGTGGCAATGCGAACCAAGCAGGAAGGAATGGTATGACGCCCCCGGCGAAAGTCCTCCAATCCATCGAGGATTCGCTGTGCGCCAGGCAATCCCAGAAGCCATTCTGCCGGCTCCCGGTTCATGATTGCGCGCCCCCTAACTCCTCTGAGGATTCTTGACAGAACTCAGCAACGACAGCCCGAAATGACTTGGGATCAAGAGCAGGGTAACGAATGATCAGCGGCTCTATCAGCAGAAATTGCTCGAAAAGCAGGTCACGCCGGATCAGACCGGTTCTAAGCATGGCGTCCACATCCGTCAGGTCGCGAGTGTGGCCTCTTTCAAGCATTTCCAATTGAACGGGCCTGCGCATTTGAAACAATGATCAGGCTTTCACCACTTGGCCGGGGCGGGTGGCCACACCCGCCATGGCGTTGCGGGTATCAACAATGAGCGACGCGTGGGCAGCTAGCAGTTCTAGATCAAACGCGGCGTGATGAGTGGCAATGACTACGCAATCGGAAGCCGCAAGAGTCTCTGCAGTGAGTGCCACCGAACGAGTACCCGCCCAATTTTGATGCTCACGGGTCGGGCCAACGACTGGCACATGCGGGTCGTGATAGGTGACCTCGGCTCCCAGTTCGCTGAAGCGGTCCATCAGCGTGAAGGTGGGCGACTCACGCATGTCATCGACGTTCGCCTTGTAGGCCAGGCCCATGAGCAGGACGCGACTGCCATTGACGGCCTTGCCGCGGGCATTGAGGGCTTCCATGCTGCGGTGAACGACGTATTCGGGCATCCCACGATTGATCTGGCCAGCCAACTCGATGAAGCGGGTGTGCACGCCGAACTCGCGGGCTTTCCACGTCAGATAGAAGGGATCGATAGGGATGCAGTGGCCGCCGAGACCCGGCCCCGGATAGAACGGGGTGAAGCCAAACGGCTTGGTCGAAGCGGCGCGGATGACCTCCCAAATGTCGATGCCCATGCGGTCTGCGGCAATCTTCAATTCATTGATGAGGCCGATATTAACGGATCGATAGATATTTTCGAGGAGTTTGGAGAGTTCGGCGACTTGGGTGGAGGATACTGGCACGACTTGGTCGAAAGCGGCGCCATAGAGGGCGCAGCCTGCCGCGAGGCAAGCCGGGGTATGGCCGCCGACGACTTTGGGGATATTGGTTGCGGCAAAGCGCGGGTTGCCAGGATCCTCTCGCTCCGGCGAATAGACGACAAAGAGGCTCTCGCCCACGGTAAAGCCGGCGGCTTCAACGCGGGTAACGACTTCCTCCTCCGTGGTGCCCGGATAGGTGGTGCTTTCCAGACTGAGGATTTGACCGGCACGCAGATGGGGAACCACCGCCTCGAGGGTATCGGTGACGAAACTCAGGTCGGGCTCAAGGTGCTCGTCCAGGGGGGTTGGCACACACAAAATGATCGCGTCGCATTCCTTGATGCGGGAAAAATCGCTGGTGGCATCGAGTTTGCCGGAGGCTCGTGCCGCACCCACGTGCTCGCTTGAGATATGCTTGATATAACTCGTCCCGGCATGCAAATGGACGATCTTCGAGTCGTCAATATCAAAACCGATCACCGAAAACCCCTTGTTGGCATACGCCAGTACAAGGGGAAGACCTACGTAGCCGAGTCCGACAACGCCGATAACTGAGGATGGCGGGAGGATGCTGGTTGTGTTAGTTATATGGTTCATAATAGGAAAAAATTGAGACGTCCCCAACTCAAACAGGCTGGAAGACCGTCGTCCATGACAGGCAGGATGCCTATCTTCCCGAGATGGCTTGGGACGCTGCCGCCCGTGGTCGATTGCGCCATCCCTGGCGGAAAACCTGCAGGCCTGACCAAAAAAATGTAAAATCGCAACATCCAAGCGGAGGGCTGCCGGCCCAAAGTGGCACGAAACCCCGCTTGTTCAATAAAAATTGAACAAGCGGCTGAATATCGCCGGGAAGCCCTTCTTAGAGGCCTACCCAGGCGGCACTTCAGACGATCATACCTGCGGCCACGGTTTCGTTGGTTCCTGGATCGATGAGGATGAACGAGCCGGTTTGTCGGTTGCGGCAATAGGAATCGTAGAACAACGGGACGGCGGCCCGCAGACTGATGCGCCCGATGTCATTCATAGCAAACCCCTCGACACCCTCGATTTTGTGCAGCGTGTTGATATCAACATGATACCTCACATGCTGGACGACCGCCTTCACCTCCTGGGTCGTGTGACGGAGGATGAGCTTGGCACGCGGCGGCATGGGGCGTGCTGAAAACCAGCAAATCATCGCCTCGATGTCTTGGCCGACCTGCGGCGGGTTATTGGCCTTCACCAGCATGTCGCCGCGGGAGATATCGATTTCGTCGGTGAGTGTGAGGCAGACTGACTGAGGGGCGAAGGCTTCGCTGACTTCACCGCTGGGGCTGTGGATCGCCTTGATGCGCGAGGTGAAGCCGGATGGCAGCACAGTGACGGCGTCACCGGGTTTGAAGACGCCACCAGCGACGCGGCCTGCGTAGCCGCGGAAGTCGTGCCATTCATCACTCATCGGGCGAACCACCCATTGGACGGGAAAGCGTGCCTCGACGTGATTTTCCTCGCCGGCGACATAGACGTTTTCCAAATGATAGAGCAACGTCGGGCCGGAATGCCAAGGCATGTTTGTGGATTTATCAACAATGTTGTCACCGTTGAGAGCAGAAATCGGGATGAAGGTAATTTCGACAATGTTGTCCAGGCGCGACACAAACTCGCGAAAGGCCTCGACGATGTCATTGTACACATCTTCGCTGAAGCCCACCAAATCCATCTTATTGACGGCCACGACCAGGTGCTGGATCCGCAACAGGTTGGCGACAAAGCAATGGCGCTTCGTCTGCTCGATGACCCCCTTGCGGGCGTCGATCAGGATGATGGCCAGATTGGCGGTGGATGCGCCGGTGACCATGTTGCGGGTGTATTGAATGTGGCCCGGAGTGTCGGCTATGATGAACTTGCGTTTGGGCGTGGCAAAATAGCGATAGGCCACATCAATGGTGATCCCTTGTTCGCGCTCCGCCTTGAGCCCGTCGGTGAGCAGGGCGAGATTGACGTTGCCATCGCCTCGACGCCGCGAGGATTCCTCCATCGCCTCGAGTTGATCCTCGAAGATGGATTTTGAATCGTAAAGCAGGCGGCCGATGAGGGTGGATTTGCCGTCATCGACGGAACCGGCGGTCGTGAATCTCAATAAGTCCATGGGAAGAAAAGCTGATAGCTATAAGCTGAAAACGGTAAGCTGAAAACCGAAAATTAAGAGGCAGCAAGAGCGAGCGCTGCTTGCCATTTCTGCTCAAGGCGGAGAGTGGCAGTGGCGGTGGCGAGAAGGGCTAGATCCAAAGGGGTTAGATTGATCACCCCGGCGATATCCCGCAGGTGCTTTTGATGAGCGCCCTCGCGGAAAAACTCGATGAGGTCAGGGTCGTGCATGAAGCCAGACGCGGGCTAGTTTGGTTTCGATCTGGGCGGACGAGTCCTGCGGGAAGCGCAGGCGCAAGCCAACGCGTTTGAGTTCCCGTGCCTTGCTGACAGTCGCTGCGAGGAGTTGATATTTTTCGGCCAGAGACATTTTTTTCCAAGCCGCGATCTGAAGGGGTGATGGAAGATCCATTGCCAAAATCCTAGTTAGCATTGCTACACGTCTGGTGGGCCGGACTTCCCCCGACCCTCATCAAAAATAGCCCTCCTTTTTCCGGTCTTCCATGGCCGTTTCGGAGCGTTTGTCATCGGAGCGGGTGCCGCGTTCGGTTTGGCGTGCGGCGGCCACTTCGGCGATGACTTCGTCGAGGGTGGAGGCGCTGGATTCGACTGCTCCGGTGCAGGTGGCGTCGCCGATGGTACGGAAGCGCACGAGCTTGGAGCGGGCGGATTCGTGGCTCTGGGGTTTTAGGAATTCAGTGACGGCGAGCAACATGCCGTTGCGCTCGAACACCTCGCGATGGTGGGCGAAATAGATGGCAGGCAGAGGGATATTTTCGCGTTGCAGGTACATCCACACGTCCATCTCGGTGAAATTGGATAGCGGAAAAATCCGGAAGTGCTCGCCTGGGTTCCTGCGGCCGTTGAACAGGTTCCATAACTCCGGGCGCTGGTTCTTCGGATCCCACTGGCCAAAATCATCGCGGTGAGAAAAAAACCGTTCCTTGGCTCGGGCCTTTTCCTCGTCGCGGCGCCCGCCGCCCAGGCACGCGTCGTATTGATATTGCTCGATGGTATCTAGCAGAGTGACCGTTTGGAGTTTGTTGCGCGAAGCCGCCGCACCCTTTTCTTCAACCGCCCGCCCGCTGTCGATGGACTCCTGCACCGAGCCAACAATGAGCCGGGCTCCCATCAGACTGACGAATTCGTCGCGGTACGCCATCGTCTCCGGAAAATTGTGGCCGGTATCGACGTGGACCAGCGGAAAGGGCATGCGGGCGGGCCAAAATGCCTTGCGGGCCAGCCAGGCCATCACGATGGAATCCTTGCCTCCCGAAAATAACAGGGCCGGATTCTCAAACTGGGCAGCGGTCTCCCGAAGGACGAAAATGGCTTCCGCTTCGAGCTGGTCGAGGTGACTGAACTGATAATTGGGCATGATTCTTTAAAAAACAGGCGAAGAGTCCCGCAGTAAAACCACTGTGGCTCGACCCACTCTAGAGCTCCATCCACGTGGAGTCAATGAATAATCAGTTTACAGGGTACTTTTGTATTGTATCCTGTTTTCCAACGAGTTACAACGTCTCGTCTGGGCATATCCGGTCACTGATCGCCTCAAGCAGCTCAAGAGCGGCGTCCTCGATCGAGGAATTTTCGGTATTGAGGACGAGCGCTGGATCCTGCGGGGGTTCAAACGAACCATCCTTGCCGGTAAAATGGGCGATCTCCCCGCGGGCGGCCTTGGCGTAGAGGCCTTTGACGTCACGTTTTTCACAAATCTCGTAGCTGGCCTCGACATAGACCTCGAACAGATCCTCGCCGAGAAGCCCGCGGACTAGGTCGCGAAGTTCACCGCGCGGAGTGATGGCCGAGACGAAGGTGATGACACCCTGCGAGACGAAAACCTTCGCCACTTCGGCGATCCGCCGGACGTTTTCAAGGCGATCCTCGTCACTGAATCCCAGATCGGCGTTCAAGCCGCTGCGCAAGTTGTCGCCATCCAGAATGACGCTCATCCGGCCCTGCTGGTACAAGACGCGCTCGGCGGCGTTGGCAATGGTGGACTTGCCGGATCCCGAGAGGCCGCAGAGCCAAACCACGAGTCCACGCTGGCACAGCAACACCTGTTTGTCGTGACGATTGAGAAAGCGGTGGAATTCGGGATGAATGTTCATGGGGAAATTTCTGGTTAGATTGATAGTCCTACCTTCGGAGACTATCACGCAGAAAATGAAAAACAAACAGGGAATTGTAAACGAAGTAACGCCGAAACAGGCGCCGCGGCTCCATGCACATCCGGTAGAGCCATTCCATTCCGAGCCGTTGAATGGCAGCTGGGGCTTGGCGCACCTCTCCGGCGTGAAATGCGAAAGCCGCCCCTATCCCAAAATAGACCCCAGGAGGCAAGCGGTCCTTGTGCGCAGCAATCCAATGCTCTTGGCGCGGGCAGCCCAGTCCCACCCAAATCAGGTTGGCTCCAGACTCGCGGATCTTTTCACAAATCCGCCCAAACTCGTCCGGCGGCCAATCTCCAAATGGCGGCGCATGCATGCCCGCAATGACCGTGCCGGGAAACCGCGCCGCAAATTCATGCGAGAGCTTGGCGAGCGTGGCTGGCTTTCCTCCTAACAAAAAATGACGAAACTCCCCCGCTCCGGCGCTTGCCTTGAGGGTTTCCAGCATCAACGTGGGACCGTACACCCGGTCCGTTAGTTTTTCCCCGCCGGGCAACTTCGAATTCACTGCCCACACCAACGGCATTCCGTCGGGACAGATCAGATCGAAGCGCTCCATGGCCTCGCCAAAGGCACGGTTGCTGCGGGCCAACGCCGCCACATGGGTATTGGCCGCCTCCACCGCATAGACCCCCGACCCGCCCCGCGCCCGCTCAAACACCCATGCCACCGCCCCCGAATAATCGGTCGCGGCAATCGGCAAGCCAATGACGGAGATGCGTTTCAAAATAGATAGAGGCTTTGCCTCAGAGCCAAGACAGAAGACCGCTGCGCCCCAAGACCAGACAAAGAAGATCTAGCGGACCGCGAATGGCGCTTCTTGTTCGAGTCTTCTTTCTTCTGTCTTCCCCTCTTCACTCTTCTTCACACCCGGCAGAAGGGTTCCACGGCCAGCAGTGCGGGATTGGCGGCAAGGGCCTGTTCCCGTTGCTGGGGTTTCTCAAACAAATAGAGCGCATACCCGCCGTAGCCGCCACCGCAGTATTTGTGCGCCAGCGCCCCGGCAATCTCAGGCAGCGACTCCATCCCCTCCGCCAGCTGCGTTTGATGATAGAGTGAAATGCCTTCCGCCAGACGCGCCAAATCAGCGTAGAGCGCCCCATCACGGGCGACTCTAGCAGACTCGGCGATGCGCCCGTAATCCCGCGGGTGATTGGCAACCCCCGGCGTGTCGTGGCTCTTGCCAGTCCACAGCACGCCCATGCAACCCGTTAAAAAATCCCCGTTGCGCTTGAAATCCAAAATAGGCGTCTGGCCCGAGCGCCAAACGCACAAACCGGTTTCGCGGATGACCGCCGGATCCTGCCAACCCACGCCCAGATCGATTTCCGAGTCCACCCCGTCGCGGCCGTTGAGCAGCGCCCACGCCCCGCTGCCACCCAGACCGGCCTGCTTTTCATACGGCCACTCGCGCAGCGATACGAGGGGCGAAATGGCGCAATTGACGATATACTCACCTGGCTGGGAAAATCGCGGCACATCCAGCCAACCGCCAGCAAAATCCACCCGCAGCGGTGCCTCGGTGGGTGCCTGCACCCAGCGCACGATCGAGCTGGTGGACACCGGTTCAAAGCGCGGCGGCGTCTTCGGCAACACCGAGTATTGAGCGCCAACCCGCTCACACAACTCGCGCTTCACCTCACCGTACTTGTCATCGTCGGTCACGATGAGGAAATCCGGCCGGATGCGCAAAAAGTCATCCTCGAAGTCGAGACCTTCCTTTTGCCCCTGGGTGACCACGACCTCATCGATCATGCGCAGCCCTTGCAGCAAGGCGCGCTTGTGATCATCGGGGATGGACGGTTTGCGCCGCTTGTGGTGCCACAGCACCTCCGCCGAGGCGAACGAAACAATCAGATAGTCCCCGAGCGCCCGCGCCTCCTCGAAAAATTGCAGGTGGCCAGCGTGGAGGATGTCGTAGCATCCAGATACAAATACTTTTTTCATGTTAGAGAATGGTTGTTGGGGTAAGTGATATGGCAATCACCGATATACCGTTTTGCCAAAATAACCGGGATTTCTTGATTCTGAATATGCCTTGCACTGCATTCACTTCTGCATGGGCGCAGCGGCCGGAGGCACGCTGTCACGGCCTGCGGCGGGACGCCGCAGCCACGTCGCGTGGCTGCCTGCCCGCCACCTACTCTTTGGCGACGGCGACGTAATGGCCGTAAGATTTTAGCAGGGCGTGGCGCTTGGCCTCTTCGAGGTCCGAGGCCACCATCTCGGCGCACATCTGCTCGACGCTAATCTCCGGGGTCCAGCCCAACTTCTGTCGCGCCTTGCTCGCATCACCTAACAATGTCTCCACTTCCGCCGGGCGGTAGTAGCGCGGATCGATTTTAACAACCACCGCGCCGACCTGCACGCCTGGAGCGATGAGCCCGTCCACCGAGCTGACGGTGCCGATCTCCTCGGCCCCGCTGCCGGAAAACACCAACTCCATACCCGCCTGCCGCGCCGCCATGCGCACGAATTCCCGCACGGATATCTGCCGCCCGGTGGCGATCACAAAGTCCTCCGCCTGCTCCTGTTGCAGCATCATCCATTGCATTCTAACGTAATCCTTGGCGTGGCCCCAGTCGCGCAACGAATCCATGTTGCCCAAAAACAAGCAACTCTCAATGCCGTGGGCGATGTTGGCAAAGGCGCGGGTGATCTTGCGCGTGACAAACGTCTCGCCACGCCGCGGCGACTCATGATTGAACAAAATCCCGTTGCAGGCATACATTCCGTAGGCCTCCCGGTAGTTCACCGTGATCCAGTAAGCATACATCTTGGCCACCGCATACGGCGAGCGCGGGTAAAACGGCGTGGTCTCCTTCTGCGGCGTCTCCTGCACCAATCCATATAACTCGGATGTCGATGCCTGATAAAATCGGGTCTGCTTCTCGAGCCCCAAAAACCGGATCGCCTCTAGCAAGCGCAAGGTGCCCATCGCATCGACGTCCGCCGTGTATTCCGGTGCCTCAAAGGACACCGCCACATGGGATTGCGCACCGAGATTGTACACCTCGTCCGGCTTCACCTCGCTGATGATCCGGGTGAGGTTCGAGCTATCCGTCAGATCACCGTAGTGCAGACGGAAGCGCGAGTTCTCCACATGCGGATCCTCGTAGATGTGGTCCACCCGCTGGGTGTTGAAAAGTGAGGCACGGCGCTTGATGCCATGCACTTCGTAGCCTTTTTCCAGCAAAAATTCCGCTAGATAAGAGCCGTCTTGTCCGGTGATTCCGGTAATGAGTGCGCGTTTCATATTAACTTGTGTTAGACTCTCAAAGCCGCGCCTCACCGCTGGCGATGGCCGCTTTAAAATCCTCGTAGGCGGCCGCTAATCCCGCCTCTAGCGAAACTCGCGGACCCCAACCGGTGTCATGGATTCGCGCCACGTCCAGTAGCTTGCGCGGCGTGCCGTCAGGCTTGCCAGGATCCGTCAAAATCGCCCCGCCAAAGCCGGTCGTCCGGCCCACCAGCGCCGCCAGCTCAAGGATTGTTAGATCCGAACCGACGCCCACGTTCACCCAGTCCGGCGGGTTGTCGAGCGCCAGCAAATGAAAGCAGGCTTTGGCCAAATCATCGACGTGCAAAAACTCACGCCGCGGAGTGCCCGTGCCCCAAATCGTCACTGAGGCATCGCCACGCCGGGCCGCCTCATGGAAGCGGCGCAGCAAGGCCGGGATGACGTGTGAATTCTCCGGATGGTAGTTATCGCCCGGGCCGTAAAGATTGGTGGGCATGGCACTGTGATAGGTCAGGCCGTATTGGGCCCGATAGTGCTGGCAGAGCTTCAGTCCGGCAATTTTGGCGATGGCGTAGGCTTCGTTGCTAGATTCCAGCGGGCCGCTCAGCAGGCAGTCCTCGGGCATTGGCTGGGGAGCCAGCTTTGGATAGATACACGACGAGCCCAGAAACAACACCCGCCCCACCCCGGCGCGGCGGCAGCCTTCGACCAGGTTGGAGGCAATCGTCAAATTCTCATAGATAAAGGCCGCCGGATAGGTTGCATTCGCATGAATACCGCCAACCTTGGCCGCCGCAATGATGACCACTTCCGGCTGCTTCTCTGCCAGATAGGCAAAGACCGCCGCTTGGTCGCACAGGTCCAGGGCTTCCCGCGTGGCGGTTAGAACATCGAAACTGCCGCACCTGGCGGCTTCCCTGAGCAATGCCGAGCCGACCATTCCGCGGTGACCGGCGATAAAGAGTTTTTTCATCATGGTAAGATTCACAAATCAACCCAGTCGCCGAGGTGCCAGCCATTCAGCGATGGCGGCGACGACCTCGTCGCGTTGCGGGGCTGTTAATTCCGGATAGACCGGGAGGCTCAGCACCTCACCGGTGAGAGATTCGGACACAGGGCAGGCCTGAATGGCGTGGGCCGGGAGATGGCGGAAGCACTCTTGATGGTGAAGGGCCACCGGGTAGTAGATTTCGCAACCGATGCCGCAAGCTGTGAGGTGGTTCTTGAGCGCGTCGCGTTGACCGCTGCCAATAACCCGCAGCGTGAATTGGTTCCAAACGTGGCCCATCTGCGCGCCAGCCTGCGGCAGCACGAGACGCGCCGCCCGGCCATCGCCGCCCGCCAGCACCACGCCCGGCAGCTTTGATAGGCGCTCCAAGTAATCGCTGGCGTTGGCCACCCGGCCCGCTGTGTAAGTGCCAAGATGCCGTAGCTTTACCCGCAGCAACGCACATTGGAGGGCGTCCATCCGGAAATTCGCCCCCACCGTCGCGTGAAAATATCGCGGATGCATGCCGTGGTTGCGGATCCGCCGCAGCATTTCCGCCATCTCAGCGTCGTCGGTGGTCACCAACCCGCCATCACCAAATCCACCGAGGTTCTTCGACGGAAAAAAACTAAAGCAGCCCATCCCGCCGAGCGTGCCGCAACCGCTAGAGCGGTATGTCGCCCCGATCGATTGGGCCACGTCCTCGATGATTTGCAGGTTGTGTTGGGCCGCAAACGCAGTGATCTCATCCATCTCCGCCGCTTGGCCAAATAGATGCACCGGCACAATCGCCTTGGTCCGCGCCGTCAAACGGGCCGCCGCAGAGCCGACGTCCATGTTGAAACTCTCCGGGCTGACATCGCAAAATACCGGCGTGGCCCCAGTCCGAGCGATACATCCAGCCGTGGCAAAAAACGTGAATGCCGGGCACAGCACCTCATCCCCAGGCCCGATGCCCAGCGCCATAAACGCCGCCAGCAACGCGTCGGTGCCGGATGACATCGACACCGCATGCGCCGCACCGATGAACGCCGCACACTCCCCTTCAAACGCCTCCACTTCCTCCCCCAAAATGAAGCGGCCCGAATGAAGCACACGGATGAAAGCAGCAGTTAGATCCGTCTCCAGCGGATGGTTCTGGGCGTTGACGTCAAGCAATGGGACGGGCATGGGCGGTGATTTTGTTAGTCTAAAATGCGGGAACTGGGGCTGCCGTAGCGGCGCAGGAGTTTGTCGGCCTCGGCGAGGGCCATCCCGACCACTTGATCCATGTTGTAATAGCGGTAGGTGGCGAGGCGTCCCACGAAGCTGACATGTTCCTCGGCAGCAGCCAGTTGGGCATAGCGCTGGTAAGCGGCCTGGGCGCCGGGTGCAGGAATTGGATAGTAAGGTTCCTCGCCCCGCTGCCACTCCTTGGGGTACTCCCGCACGATCGTCGTGGCCTCCACCTGCTGGCCGGTGGCATGCTTGATCTCAACGATGCGGGTGAAGGGCACCGCAAGCTCCGGATAATTCACCTGCATCGCCGGCTGCCAAAACCCGGGCTTGCCCGCAATCGACGCACGCTCTTCCAGCTGCCCGTTGGTAAAGGATTCCGCCTCAAACCGCAACGAGCGGTACGGCAATGGCCCAAACTGATAGTCAAAAAATTCGTCAACCGGGCCGCTGAACACCAAGTGCCGACAGCGCCAGCGCCGGCGCGCTTCCGCAAATTCCACTCCCATGTGCACTTCCACGCCGGCCGAGGCTTCCAGCATGTTCCCGAAGAGCGCGCTGTATCCGCGCTGCGGCAGCGCTTGAAAATCCTCCGTTAAGTAGCGCTCGTCTCGATTGGTTCGCAGCGGAATACGTCCGCACACGGATGCATCCAGATCGCGCGGATGCCGCTGCCATTGCTTGAGCGTGTAGCCCTCAAAAAACAATTCGTAGAGGTCGCGGCCGACCTGCGAGATGACGGCCTCTTCCGAATTGCGCGCTTCCCCGCCGCCCACTCGCACGGTTTCGAGCCATGCGGCGAATTCCTCCGAGTTCGAGGAGCGTCCCTGATACTGCTCAAATGTGTTGAGATTGACCGGAAAACTCCAATATCGATCCCGCGCAAAACTCTTGATCGTGTAGGCCACCGCGTGCCACTCGGTAAAGCGCGACAGGTATTGGACAATCCGCGATGAATTCGTCCGGAAATAGTGCGGCCCGTATCGATGCACCAACACCCCGGCTGCATCCGTTTCATCGTAGGCATTGCCACCCACATGCCCGCGCCGGTCAACGATCACGCACTTCCACCCAGCTGCGGCCAGACGCTCGGCGACGACGCATCCCGCAAATCCCGCGCCAATGATCAGAAAATCCGTGTTAGCGTCCGCTTGCATGCCTGATTCCCCTGCCCGTCCAAGCCTGCACGCTACCGCCCTTGGTCGATCCTCCAAAGGCTTGGAGGAAACCTGTCATTTGAGTCTGTAGTGGATTGGGCAATCAGCATTTTGCATCCTCCCTCGCCGCAGAATAGCTCACTGGCTGCCCCTGTTCAACAACAACTAATTCGCCCCCATCCCGATCAAGGGATCGGGCGCCGTGGCAGCAGGATGGAAAACAAGTCCATGTCGATGGCCTGTGGCTGACCTAGGAAATCCATCAGGATTTTCACCCGTTCAGTGGCCGGCGCGATGGCTACCACCACCCCACGCATTCCCGCCAAGGGACCGCTGGCCACCTCGACCTCATCGCCACACTGAACGGTGGGCACCAAGGTGAGGATT
>CAIQXC010000145.1 GCA_903875675.1 Akkermansiaceae bacterium | reverse complement strand
TGGGCGAAGCACCACGGTTTGGTGGCCAGAGTACCATCCTCGTTGCTGGGATCGCGAGCGCCAGAGGTGGTTTTTGCCTGCACGCTGAGCATGGCGAAGGCTTTCGGATGAATGTAGTTGCTAATCGGAGTGGTCGCATGGTCAACGAGGTCCAGGCCGCGGACGGTGCCGGTTTTGGGATAGCGGAGGGTGCCGCCTTTGCCGATGATGAAATCCTGGAGACCGGTGGCGGATTCATAATTGATTTCGATGGCACT
This sequence comes from Akkermansiaceae bacterium, assembly GCA_903875675.1. Lineage (GTDB taxonomy): Bacteria > Verrucomicrobiota > Verrucomicrobiia > Verrucomicrobiales > Akkermansiaceae > Luteolibacter. The sequence goes on along the minus strand of CAIQXC010000145.1, from coordinate 5,001 downwards.
GATGACGGTGGGTGTGCCGGCCGTGGAACCGCTGGTGGTTGACATTTGGACGATGAACTTGTTATTGCTAATCGGGATGCTCAAGGGGGCGAAGATCACGTGAATCTGGTCGTCCCTAGCCAAGCCATAACAGGACGCCCAATGGCCGTTGGCACCAAGGCCGTCCACCGCTTGGCTGCCTGCTAACCAGTCGCAGTCAAAGCCGATGCCCGCTCCGCGCCAACCCGGGATGGATTCAATATTATCAGTGAGGTGGGTACCCACATAGATGTCCCAATATTGGCGGCCATTGCTGAAATCATCCCGATAGGAGTGGGCCGGGTCAAGATAGGGCGAGAACACTTTGACCTCACCGGGTAGCAAGCGAATGCTGGTGGTGCCGGGTGTTCCGTTAGCAGCCCTATTTTTCAAGTTCATACCGAAGACCTTGGCTGCCTGGCCTTGATCATTGTCGGCAAACATCGTTTCCAGAGGGACCAAGCCGGTGCTTTGAGGGATCCCATTGCGGAATATCTGCATGGCAAAAGGCACATTGAGAAATTGCACTCTCAGGTCGCTGCAATCGATGGCAACATTGTAGGGGTTGTGGAGTGTGACGATAGGGGTGTAGAGCAGGTGAAGGTCGTAATTGAAGGGAGTGCCGCGGAACTGGCCTTCCTGCGGGCCGTGGAAACCCGGGGCCGTCGGCGGGACCTGGGTGCCGACCGGTGGTGGGTAATCATATAGGTCGTGGCCGATGAGGCTGAAGAGCATCTGCACTTTGGCAATCGTGGGCAGCAGGACCACGCCGGGTGGCGGTGCGCGGTTGACCGTGAGCGATGGGGCGCTACCCGTGGCCGCTTGCCAACCGGGGGGCCACTGGGCTTTGAGGTAAGGCACGCCGCCAGAGGTGAGGAGTTTGTCGCTATAGAGGCGGCTGAAATCCCGCAGTGAGGCCCACGTCGGATCGGAGGGCGCGTTGGCCTTGTTGAGGCTCAGGCGGGATGCGTAGATGCCGCTGTCCTTGTAGTTCGCCGGCAGGGTGGGGGAGCTGGTCAGCAGGTGGAAATCCTGCTTGAAGCCGCCGTGGGCGGTATCGGTGAACAGGCCGAGGGACTGGGTGGTGATATCGTGGGTGACGGCTTGCAGGGCCTCGCGGGTGGCTTTGCCGAGGGTTTGGGCGGCCAGGCCGTAATTGAGGCGGGTGATGCCCTTTTCGATCGTGGCGAAGGGTGGCTTGTCCTTATTGAACAGGCTGCGTTCCAGCCCCGAAAGCCCGTCGATAAACTCGACGCCCGGGCGCTGTCCGGCGCCGAGTTGGACGGTTTTCGAGCCGGGGGTGACGGCGTTGGCGATGTAGGGGGTGTTGACGCGTGCTTTGAGGCCCTCGTCGATCACCGCCCAGGCCAAAGCACCGGTGGATGGGTATTTGCTCGAGGCGCTCAGCGGCACCTTTGTCGCGTTCACTGTGCGGGTGCTCAGTTCCTTTTCGCCGAGGGTGCCCTTGCCCCAGAGGGTCAGCGGAGAGCTGGCTTCCTGCCTGGCAAAGGCGGCCTTGCGGGATGCAAGCGGGTCCGGGCTGGACACCAGCCATGACTTGAACTTCGCGTCCTTGGCCGGCATCTTGTAGTCGGCGGCGGAGGGCGGGGAAGTGGCTTTGATTTCCATGGATTCCCAAACGCCGGTAATCTGCGGGTTGGCAATTTTGGCGTCGAGGATATCGGCCCGCGCCGTGATCCGCTGGTCGGTGCCGGCGCTGCGTTGGAGTTCGCCGAGCGCCAGCATCAGTGCCAGCCGCGCGTTGGAGCGGGCCGTGGCCATCGCCTCCCCCGCCGCCGAAGTACGCAACGAAACACTCGAAAGCGACAACAGGCCCACCACTAGCAGCGTGAGCAGCACCATCAACGCCAAGGTGATGATCAAGGCAAAGCCGCCGGTCCGATGGCCGTCAGATTGGTTTTTCATGTGGGGGTTTTGGGGTTCGGAAATCAAGTGATGTAGCTATTAAGTCATTACCTCCGTCGTGATAACGCGCTGACGCTAGCCCTTATTGTTCCGAAAATACAATCGAAATTTGCTACTTGACCGGTGATTTTCGGGATTTTCTGGATTTTCGGAGAAAGCTCTGGTTCTTGGCCCCTGAACTGGGCGGGAGCGGGCGGGAAGAGAGCGATTTTTCGAGTGGGTCGGGACGGAGGACTGTCTGTTGCCGAATGGTGGGGAGGGCTAGCAAGTCACCTGAATGGCCATCCGAATACAGGGCCAAGAAATTCGGGGGTGGCTTCGTAGGATGCTGCCAGTTTCACCGACCTCCCTGGAGCCCTTCTTCTGTCAATGCTCCTGAAGCCACTCCAATCTCGCGATAGAGAGGCGCAAGATCCTCCGGTTTGCTGCCGTATGGGGTTGACTTGCTGCCTTCGACCGCAATTGCAGCCTAACCTTGCATTTTCCAGCCCATGATGAAACTAGCAAAAAACGAGATTGCCCGTCTTATTGACCTCAGCTGCGTTAGAGCTGAATGCGATGAATCTGAGATCCGCCAACTTGCGGCCACCGCCCGCGAGTTGGGAGTGGTTTGTGTGTTTGCGCTGCCATCTCACACGCGCTTGCTAAAGTCCCTGCTGGTTGACGCAGCCCACATTGGCGTTGGCGGGGCCGTAGGCTTTCCGTCCGGGGGGCACAGCACTTCGATCAAGGCCGCCGAGGCCCGCGAGTTGCTGGCCGAAGGCGTCAGCGAACTGGACATGGTCATCAACGTCGGCTGGCTGCGCAGTGGTCGCTACGAGGCGGTTCGCGAGGACATCCGGGGGGTGGTCGATGCGGCGGGCGGGGTCCCGGTCAAGGTCATTCTCGAGTGCCACTGGCTCACCCCCGAGCAAATCCGCATCGGTAGCCAACTATGCGTCGAGGCCGGTGCCGCTTGGGTGAAAACCGGCAGCGGCTGGGCCCCCAGCGGAGCCACCCTCGAGAATGTGGCTATCATCCGCGAGGCAGTCGGCGGGCGCGCCGGTATCAAGGCGGCCGGCGGCGTGCGCGATTTGGCCACTTTGGTGGCGATGTACCGCCTTGGCGTGCGGCGCTTCGGCATAGGTACGGCCAGCGGCACGCACATCCTCGCCGAGTGCGCCGCCCAGCCCGGCGGCAGCGTCGATGTATCATAAACCCCTGAGCAAACGTTAGATCCAAGCCATGTCCAGCAACATCATTGCCTATGATCTCGGCACCGGCGGCATCAAGGCTTCCCTGTATGAGGCCGACGGCCAGCGGCTCGCTTCCGTGTTTGTCGGGTACGACACATTCTATCCACAAGCGTCGTGGCACGAGCAACGCCCCGCCGATTGGTGGTCCGTGCTGGTCGGCGCGACGCGCCAATTGCTGCTTCATCCAAGCGCTGACGCCGCCGCCATCCAATGCCTGGCCATCTCCGGCCACAGTCTGGGCTGCGTGCCTCTCGATGCCGATGGCCGCCAGTTGTGCGAGGCCACGCCGATTTGGTCGGACCGTCGAGCCGAGGCGCAAAGTGCGGAGTTTTTCCGGCATGTGGATCCGGAGCAGTGGTATCTAACGACAGGTAACGGGTTTCCGGCGGCACATTACACGGTGTTCAAAGCGCTGTGGTACCGCGACCAGATGCCTGAGATGTTTGGCAGAATTGACAAGATCGTGGGCACCAAGGATTTTCTCAACCACATGCTAACAGGCATAGTGGCCACGGATTTCTCTTATGCCTCGGGCTGCGGCGTGTACGACCTGCTAGCCTGGGATTATGCGCCGGGCTTGGTGGCGGCGAGTGGCTTGCCACGCGAGATTTGGCCTGACATTGTGCCGTCCGCCTCGATTCTAGGCGAGCTAACAGTAGCGGCCGCCGCGGAACTCGGGTTGCCGCGCACAGTCAAGGTGGCCTGCGGCGGAGTGGACAATTCGTGCATGGCGCTGGGGGCCCGCAACATTGCCGAGGGCCGCAGCTATGCATCACTGGGGTCGTCGGCATGGATTGCGGTGACCTCCGCCAATCCGCTGCTCGATGTGCGGGTCAAGCCCTATGTGTTTAGTCATGTGATGCCTGGATTATTCAACTCGGCGGTGGCAATTTTTTCCTCTGGGTCGTCGTTCAAATGGGTTTGCCAACAACTATGCCAAGACCTTTTGGCTCGGGCCCAAAATGACAACATCGATGTCTATGAGCTCATGAGTGAACTCGCCGGATCCTCTCCGGTCGGTGCCCGCGGCCTCCTGTTCAACCCCAGTCTCGCTGGCGGTTCGTCGCTGGACCTCGACCCACGCATCCGCGGCGCATTCCTCGGCTTGGATCTTGGTCACACTCGCGCCGACGTCATCCGCGCCACCATGGAAGGCATCGCCCTGAACCTGCGCCTCGCCCTCGACGAACTGCGGCAACTCTGCCCGGTTTGCAACGAAATGGTGGTCGTCGGCGGTAGCAGCAAAAGCGCCCTGTGGCGGCAAATCTTCGCTGATGCCTTCGGCCTCTCGATCCATCAGACAAACGTCGGCCAGGATGCCGGATCGTTGGGGGCTGCCGCCGTCGCCGCCGTCGCCGCCGGCCTGTGGCGCGACTTCTCGCCCATCGACGCGATCCACCACCTCGAGGCCAGCGCCGAACCGGATCCGGCCAAGCGTTTGGTCTATGAGCAAATGCTGCCACGTTTCCGGCACGCCGCGCGGATGCTTGCGGAAGCCGCTGCGACGGATTTTAGCTAACGAGCTTTCGCCTGCATCGTCCCCAAAACCCTCCAAAGCGGCGGGCCCAACTCTCCAGCCGTGCAAGGCCATGTCCCCCGCGCTGCAACCCCCATGTTTCCATAATTCGGCTATGCACGAGTGAGTATTATTCACGCCGATCCTTCATCCACGCGGCTTCTTCGAAGATTCGTAACAGCTTCTAATCGTCTCAACTTTATGTCTAGGGGGTCCATCAAGAGGATTGGAAAGAATCATTTTGGATGTTCATGTTTTAGAGATGTCGGGGAGCGCCGGCATCCTGCCGGCTGCCTTCCGCATCCT
>CAIQXC010000144.1 GCA_903875675.1 Akkermansiaceae bacterium | reverse complement strand
GGTGACGTCTGGGTGTTGGGTGGCCAGAGCAACATGGAGTTCCAGATCCCCAAAGTCGATAACGGCGATTTGGAAGTGGTTTCGGCGAATTTTCCCAATATCCGCCTCTTGAACGTCCCACAGCAAAACGGCCCTGACTCGAAGGCGTCTTTTCCTCGCTGGTATCAGTGGGGCGACTTTTTCGGCGAACATTACCGGCAAGGTTACTGGGATGTCTGCTCGCCGGAAACCGTGCGCAGCATGTCTGCCATCGGCTATGTTTTTGCGCGGCGCATCCACATGGCAACGCAGATCCCCATCGGCGTCATAAATGCATCCAGGGGTGGAACCTGTATTGAGACATGGACGCCCTTGCAAGTGCTCAAGTCCATCGACACGCCTGAGGTCAAAGCAAAACTGGCCGAATGGGACCAGATGATCGCCAAGTTTAATCCGCAGAAGGACTTGGATGAGAGAGTCGGGCAGTTCAATCAGCGGGTCGCGCAGATGAAGGAGAAAGGCCAGGATGTCTCCAGTCTCACACGGCCCTCCGACCTCCGGCCTGGACCGGCCCTCGACATGAACCGCCCCGGCAACTGCTATGCCAGCATGCTCGCGCCGCTTGCCGGGCTGTCCGTCAAGGGTGCCATCTGGCACCAGGGGTATAACAATGCCATGGAGCCTAACGGGCATGCCCTGTACTATCAGGTTTTTGCCCCGATGATCAAGGCTTGGCGGGTGGTCTTCGGTGATCCGGACATGCCTTTCGGCATCATTTCGTTGTGCACCGACGGCGAGCCGCAGGATCTAGACAACTATCTTGAGAAGATGGTTGACGAAGGGATCTATATCCGCGAGGTGCAACACAAGACCTTTATCGACTTGCAGAAAGCGGGCGACAAGAACATCGGCTATGCCAGCAGTTTCGACCAGCGCCGTAACTGGTATCATCCCCAGATCAAGATCCCGGTGGGCGAGCGAATTTCCCGCTGGGCCTTGGCCACGCAATACGGAATGAAACAGATCAGGTGGCAGCCCCCTGCCCTCATGGAGATGCGGGTCGAAAACGGCAGCATCGAGCTCAAACTGGATGACGAAACCGCCCCCTACAATGATGGCCCGATTCTCGGATTTGCCATCGCCGGCAAAGACGGCAAGTTTCAACCGGCCCGCGCCACGTTCCTGGAAAAGGGCAAGGATCAATATGACAGGCATGTGCTCATACTCTCCAGCACGCTGGTTGCCGAACCGGTCCATTTCCGCTATGCTTGGGGCCGCAATCCGCTGGCCAATCTCAAAACCTCCGATCATACGGATATCCCTTTTGCAACCCAGCGCAGCGACGACTGGACCCTCGCCGATATGTATGAAAACTACAGCGGGAGAAAATGCGACATTCCTGGCGTACTGAGCAAAGGCCACGAACTGACCGCCGCTCTCCGCGCTGCAGATCTGGAACGGCGAACCGCCGCCGCCAAGTCGTTCCTGAAGGAACCACAGAAATAGCCCGCCATCCAGCTTGCCGGTCTCAATCTTCTCGCGAGCCTGCACATTCGTGAGGGCCTGGAGAAGGGCCTTGGCCCGATGACCTTCAATGGTTTCCGCTTCGCCCTTGGCTGCCTCGCCCTGATCCCGGTAATCATCTGGCGGTCGAAGGCTGTGCCTCTAGCAGATGCGGCGGCCAAACTGCCCTATCAAGGCAGTTTGGCCGCGGGCTTGTTCTTGTTTGCGGCAGCCGGCTTGCAGCAAATTGGCCTCCAATATACGTCCAGCGCCAATGCCGGATTCATGTCGGTCGGGATTGCCTTCACCCTGCAGGTGATTTGCCAGAAGCGATGCCCACCCGCGCCCGCCGCTATCATCATGAGTCTGGAAGCCGTTTTCGCCGCAATCGCAGGAGACCTCGTGCTCAGTCAAACCATTCTGAGCCTGACCCTACTCGCCAGCGCAAGCGTCTCGGCGGGCACCTGGACCTACACTGCGGCTGGCACGCTGAACACCTTTACCGGGAACGTCTTGGTTAGCGGCGGAACGCTGCAGGCGGCCATCAACGCCAGTGGAAGCAGCACCGCTCTGGGCAATGCCAACTCCGGAAGCCGTGCCTCCTGGATGATGAGCGCGGTGGGCGGCGTGCGCTGAAACAAAGTTTCACAGCAATCGGCTGAATCCCTTCGGGGCTTCCTCCCAGTCCGGCAGGTTGTAGTCATCTGTTAGAACTAGTTGTCCAAAAAATTGTCCTTGTGCTGCCGAGGGATTTCACTGCTAGGTGGCATGTCGCAACCGAAAGCCGTTTCTTCATTGACGGCCAAGGTTCAGAAAGCCGCGCTGTAACGATCGAATCCCACATACACATACAACCCGCTAATAAGCAAAGAAAAATCGCCATGAGAACCATGCACACTACCCGAATCTGCAACCACCTGCGAGTTGCCCTCAAACACTCCGCCCTCGCTTTGGCGCTGGGTGCCGCAGTGATTTTCGGCAACGGCCCGACCGCGCAAGCAGCCGTTACCTATGACTTCAGCACCGGCCTGCAGGGTTGGACCCAAATAGACCCCACTGCAGGAGACTTGTGGGCAGCAGATTTTGGCTGGCCGGCAGAGACCGGCAGTTTGGGTCACCTCGGTGCCGGGTGGAATGACTCCGAGACTCAAATGGGCCGTTCCCCGGCGTTCACTCTGGTTGGTTCTGAAGATTTGACTTTCCAGTTGTTCGGATCCAAATCGTCGCTCGCCGCCGTGGACGTGACCCCTTCGACAGTTCCTGCGACGGCGATTGATCTGGGCGGGTTTTGCGGCCTGGCCCTGCGCGATGTCGCCGCCGACACCTATGTGTTAAGCAAGGGACTGGATGCCTATACTTATGAAGCGTTTGCGACCCTGAGTTTTTCCGCAGCCGAGTTGGCACCCTATGCCAATGATGGCAAGATGTACACACTCGACTGGATCGATTACGATAAAGACATTTCCTCGGGCAACGGGGATGGTTGGGGCTGGCTGGTCAACGTCTCCATTCCCGGTGTGCTCTTTTACCCCGCGAACGACAACTTTGCCAACGCCATTGATCTGCTGGGTACCACTGGCACCCAGACTGGCACCGACAATATTCACGCCACCTTGGAAGTTGGCGAACCCGCAACTGTGACTTATCCTGACCACTCGACCAGCTCGTTCAATAACTCAGTCTGGTTCAAATGGACCTGCACGGCAGACGGCAAATTCACCGTCAGCACCAAGGGCTCGACGAACACCCTCCCCACCCCAGGTGAATGGGATGCAGTGCTTGGCATCTATTCGGGATCCTCGGTCAATGCGCTGACGCCGCTTGGAGCCTCACCGCTAGATACAGGGCTTGAAGAAGCCATGACCGTGGCCGTGACCGCCGGCACCACCTATCACATTCAGTTGGCCGGATATGATAGTGCCGTGGCAGCCAACATTCTGCTCAATTGGTCTTTCGTTCCGGCGATTCGGGCGGAGATCGAGACCTTCGGTCCCGGTGCCACCATCGGCGCGCTTGTTGCCAACGCCGCCACCATCGCTTGGACCGTGCCCTATGGGACGAATCTGGCGACTCTCACCCCGACCTTCACCCTGTCCCCCGGGGCGACTTGCACCGTTGGCGGCCTCCCGCTTTACTCCGGTGACCTTGCTGACCTCAGCAGCCCCGTGAATTACACCATCACCTCGTCGGGCATCTCACCCACTGTCAACGTCTATACCGTGACGGTCTCCTGGGGCCCCGCGAACACCGCCTGTGACATCACGTCCTTCGGGACCGACGTGGCCGGGAGCATGGCCGTCATCACCCCCAGCGGCACCGTGGACTGGTACCTGCCATATGGCACGGATATGACGACCCTCGCGCCTAACTTAACACTTTCCAGCGGAGCCACGTCCGTGCCGGTTATTGGCACCACGCGCGACTTCACGTTGCCACAGACCTACACGATCACGGCCCAGGATGGCTCCACCACCAAAGACTATACGGTGACGCCCACGGTTTCACAGGAGTCCGCACTCGTTTGGAATACCACCAATGGTGACTGGGACTCCCTAACCGCCAACTGGACCGGACAATCGACCAACACGGACCGGCCATTCTCTAACGGCGACGCAGTGATCTTCAGCAAAACGGCCGGAGGCACAATCAACATCGCTGCTGGCATGTTGCCGACATCCACCACCGTCAGCGCCACGTCCGGCAACTATATCTTCAGTGGACAGCCCGTCGGCTCGGGTTCGCTGATCAAATCCGGCGGCGGCCAGTTAAGCCTCGAAGTCACACCGGCCAACTTCAGCAACATTGCGGTCAATGGCGGCAACCTCTATTTGCACGCCGCCGGCCATTATCTCGGAACCGGAACTCCAATCAACATGGGTACGGGTGGTGTGACGGTCGAAAGCGGGGGCACGCTCATGGGGGAAAGGGCGTATATGGCAGGCAGCCTGACCATGAACGGTGGGAGATGGTGGGAAAACAATGGTTTCGGCGGCAGCTGGACAGGGACGGTCTATTTGGCTGCCGACTCCTACTTCGGTCAAAACGGCTGGTGCTGCGATCAATCGATCAATGGCGAGATCAGCGGGCCGGGTGGCGTTATCAAGAATGGCGGCATGACGCTGACCCTCACCGCCAGCAACAGTTACACGGGAGCAACCACCGTCACTGGCGGCACAATCAAATGCAACCATGTGAACGCCCTGGGCAGCGGCGCGTTGAGCATCAGCAGCACAATCGGCACCAAGGTGAATCTGAACTACAGCGGCGAACACAACGTCGCCGCGTTGACCCTTGGCGGAATGCCACAGGCCAGTGGCACCTACGGCTCGACCGCATCGCCCGCCACCAACAAGAATGACACCTACTTTGCCGGAACCGGCATGGTGACAGTTCCCGCGAGTTCATTCAATAACATGCTCACCTTCAGTTTCGGTGCACTGGGGTCCGCCACGATTAACGACACCACGATCACCATGGAGGTGCCGAACGGTACGGACCGGACGAATCTGGCGCCCACCTACACGGTTTCCGCCGGAGCCACCTGCCTGCCGCTTCCGGGAACTCCCCTGAACTTCACCGGCACGCAGAGTTACACGGTCACCGCAGAGGATGGCATCACGGCCAAAACTTACCTCGTGACGGTCACCGAGACCGTTCTGCCCGATGTCTTTACTTGGGCCAGCGCCGCGTCCGGCAATTGGAGCGTCCCGGCCAATTGGACCAATGAACTAGCCACCGTCTCCGCACCGCTCGGCGGGGGCAGAGCAAGCTACACGCTCAATTTCACTGCGCCCGGCACCTACACAGCCAGCAACAACATGAACGCCGGCTTTGAGCTCAACCAGCTCAATTTCGGCTCCACAGTGACCCTTGCCGGCAACAGCCTGGCCTTCGTTGCGAACGGTCCGACGCAGCCGATGATCAACCAGAACAGCGGATCCACAGCGACCCTATCCAACGACCTGGACCTTGGATCGAACGCAATATTCGGTGGCTCTGGCAATGGGCAGGTGAATCTCTCCGGCTCTCTCACGGGTACCGGCATGCTCATCAAGAACAGCTCAGGAACGATGACGCTCAGTGGCGACTTCAACACATACAGCGGCGGCACCACGATCAATGCCGGCTCGCTCAATTTAGGCAAAACCGCGAACAATATGCTTGGGACGGGTCCGGTGACCGTGAACTCGCCAGCCACACTCAACTTGAATGGCAATGGCAATCTAACGAATGAGTTTACGTTCAACGGCGCGAGGGTGAACAATGGCAACAGTTTCTCGGCCAACCTGAATGGTCCCATCACCTTGGAGGCCACCACGACCATCGATTTGGGGACTACCGGAAACATGACCATCGGCGGCAGCGTGAGTGGACCTGGCGGCTTAACCAAACTTGGCGCAGCAGGCCCATTGGTCCTTTCCGGCACCAACACCTATACCGGCCCAACCACCGTCACAAGCGGCACCCTCAAATGTAACAACGTAAATGCCCTGGGCAGCGGCGACTTGAGCGTCAGCGCCAGTGCCACGGTCAACCTGAACTACACCGGCGACCACGTCGTCACCTCGTTGACCCTCGCGGGAGCGGTGATGCCTCCCGGTACCTACGACTCCAGCGACCCGTCAGGCCGGATCACCGGCAGCGGCACGGTGACGGTGGGGGGGCTTTCCGGATACGGCACCTGGGCCAGCACCAACGCGCCCGGCCAAACCCCGGGTCAGGATTACGACAATGACGGCGTTGCCAACGGCATCGAATACTTCATGGGCCAGACGGGTTCGGCGTTCACGACCATGCCCGGCCTGGACGCGACCAACACGATCACCTGGCCGAAGGATCCGAACTACAGCGGCACTTGGCAAATCCAAACCTCGCCCGACCTCGAGGCGTGGACGGACGTGGCCGGCACTGACAACACCACCTCGGTTTCCTACACCCTGCCAACTGGCATGGGCAAGCTGTTCGTCCGCCTGCTGGTGACGCCGTCGCCATGAGGTGCCGACGAAAAGATCGTGGATAGAAGATAGAAGATAGAAGATAGAAGATAGAAGATAGACAAAGCGCCGGTGCATCAGCGAACGCTCCGAACACCTATCATTTTCGGAGTTATGGGTTTGTCCCCGACCTGGCGGGGTCGCTGGTTTGCACCGGCGTGTCTATGACCGCCGATGACCATGAAACACCAGAGCAAAAAACCCCTCAGAGATTTCTCCAATTGCCACGTCGGGGCTTGCCTGGCCGCCGTCTTGGCGACACTTGCCTGCATCCCCAAGGGCACCGCCGCTAACGCCCCTTCACCGGAGGAATTCATGGAGCCGCCTATCGAGGCGCGGCCAGGGGCTTATTGGGCCTGGCTCAACGGCAATGTGGATTTGCCACAGATGACCCGCGAACTGCAGGAGATGAAGGACAAAGGAATGAGCGGTGCCGAGATATGGGACGTGAAATGCCTGAAGAATGAATCGGGTGCTGTCCCGGCCGGGCCACCCTTCCTGGGGCCGGAATCGGTCAAAGCCATCTCGCATGCCATCGACGAGGCCGATCGTCTTGGGCTGCGCCTCGGACTGATCGCTTCTAGCAGTTGGAATGCCGGCGGCAGTTGGGTCACCCCGGACTGGGGGCTCAAAGAGCTCGTGTTTACCGAGACAACGGTGAAGGGGCCGGCACTCGTGGAGCAAGCACTCCCGCGGGCGGCGGCGGCCTACTACAAGGACACGGCGGTTCTGGCTTTCCCCTCGATACCCAACAAGACGATTCAAAGCGCGGCATCCGTTGTCAACCTCACCGACCGGATGGATGCGAGGGGGCTGTTGAAATGGAGTGTTCCTGCCGGTGAGTGGGTCATCCTGCGCTTAGGTTGCGCCAACACCGGCGAGTTGCTGATGATTCCCAGCCCCAACTCCGTCGGCCTGGTGATCGACCACATGGATCCCGAGGCCACGCGGCGCCACTTTGACCATATCATCGGCAAGATCCTTGAAGTCAGAAAGGACCTGGGCGCTTTGAAGTATATGGAAGTGGACAGCATCGAGGTCGCGCAAACCGCTGATTGGACCGATCACTTCCTGCGGGAATTCCGCAGCCGCCGCGGCTACGACCCGACACCGTACTTGCCCTTGCTGAAGGGCTGGAAGCTGGCGGATACTCATTTGGCTCAGAGGTTCCAACGTGATTTTCTGCTGACCCGCAGCGATCTGTGGATAGATTATCACTATCGCAATGGCAGCGAGCTTCTCAACCAGCACGGCCTGCAACTGGTGGGCGAACCGGGTCACGGCGGAAGCCCGATGGTGGAACCGCTCAAAGCGCTGGGCGCTGTGGATGTGCCGCGCGGAGAATTCTGGAACAAGAGGCCATTCTGGGTGATCAAGGAAGCCGCTTCCGCCGGCCATATCTATGGACGGCGGATCATCGACGCCGAATCATTCACCAGTTTCCGCAACTGGCAGGAGGGACCCGCAGAATACAAGCAACTCGCCGACATTGCCTTTTGCGCTGGCATGAACCGCCTGACCTACCATAACTTTGCCCACAATCCGCCCCAGGCGGGCCTGCCGGGCTGGGTCTATCATGCGGGTGAACACATCAACGTGAATACCACATGGTGGCCTGTGTCGAAGCCGTTTCACTATTACCTTGGGCGCTGCTCCTATCTACTTCAGCAAGGTCTGCCGGTGGCCGACGTCTGTTATTATTACGGCGACAATGCGCCCAACCTGGTCGCGCCGCCGCGGGTGGACCCGGCGCTGGGCAAGGTGGACCCAAACTTTTGCAAGCACTGTGAAAATGGACCCGCCGACCCGCTTCCCCGGCAGAATCCCGCACCCACCGATGCGCTCGGCGCAGGGTATGATTACGACGTGGTGAATTCCGATGTGATCCTGAGCCGGATGAAAGTGCAAGATGGCCGCATCGTATTGCCCGACGGGATGAGTTACAGTGTGCTGGTATTGCCCGAGCGGGAGGATATGCCACTGGCGGTGTTACAAAAACTCGATGAGCTCGTCAGAGCCGGAGCTACCGTTGTTGGATCCAAACCCACCCGGACTAACACGCTTGCCGGCTATCCGCAGTGCGATGAGCAGGTCAAGAACCTCGCCGACAAACTCTGGGCTGAGTGCGATGGCAAGACCGTCCACGAGCACCGCTACGGCCGGGGGCGGATCGTGTGGGACCGCAACCGGGTGCGCCAGGTACTGGCAGATTTGGGGATCGGTGCCGACTGCGCGTTCTCAGTTAAAACCGGCTCAGAGGGCCTTGATTATGCCCATCGCCGCACGGAACAAGCTGATATTTACTTTATCAGCAATTCTAACAATGTCTCGTTAGATATGGAATGCGTGTTTCGGGTCAACGGCAAATGTCCGGAACTATGGATGCCCGAGACCGGCGCGGTTGCGCGTTATCCGGTTTACGAGAGCGTGGCAGCCGGAACCAAGGTTCCGTTGCGGCTGCCGCCTTACGGTTCGGTGTTTGTGGTCTTTCGCGAGCCGCTCGATGCCGAGCACCTGGTGGCCGTGCCGGAAATCGTCCGGGGAGAGCCAGCCACTGAGGAGTTCCCTTTCAATCATGTCGAGCTGGTGGCCGGGCGACAGGGCAACCTTGAATGGTTGGCGTGGACAGGCGGCACCTGCGTGCTTCGCGGCAGCGGCGGAATGCAACGTGAAGTTGTGATCGAGCCAATTCCGGCACCACAGGAACTCACCGGCCCATGGGAGGTCCGTTTTGCCAAAGACCGCGGCGCTCCGGAGTCAAAGGTGTTCGAGGATCTCCACTTCTGGAACAGCGATCCGGACGAGGGGGTGAAACACTTCTCCGGCACCGCCGCCTATTCCAAGCAATTCAAACTGCCGGACGATTGGCTCAAGGGCGGAGACCGTGTGTTCTTGGACTTGGGACGCGTGCGAAACGTCGCCGAGGTAACCTTGAACGAAAAGAAACTGGGCATCTGCTGGACGTCACCCGCGCGTCTTGAAGTGACTGACATTCTCCGGCCCGGCACCAACACTCTTGTCGTCAATATTACGAATCTCTGGGCCAACCGAATGATTGGCGACGGAAAACTGCCGCCCGAAAAACGAATCTGTCGAAGCTCCATGCCTCCCTTGACGGGACCATTGCTCGACTCAGGCATGCTTGGCCCCGTGCGGCTCCTGAATGCCCGGCAAATCATCGGAAATTTTAAGAAATAGGAAAAATTAGACCTGAGGAAACTGACCATCGCATGAGTGGCCATGCTGACGACGTCGCCGACCGTAACCGGCAGGGTTACTGGGATGTCTGCTCGCCGGAGACCGTGCCCAGCATGTCGGCTATCGGCTATTTTGCTGGAGGAGGTGGTTCACCTTTCTGAAAAGACCGACGCTGCGGGCCGGTTGAACTGGGACGTGCCAGCAGGAGCGTGGAAAATCCTGCGCTTCGGCTACACACCGACCGGCGCAAGAAATGTCTGGGGGCTTTTCACCGACTGCCTGAGTGCCGAGGCGCTGGTGGACTGGACGATGCGCCCGGAGGACGGCATCAAGTATTATTCCGGCACGGCGGTCTATCGCAAAAAATTCAATATCTCCGTGGTGCCGACCGCCGGCCAAAAACTGCTGATAGATCTCGGCGAAGTCCACGAGCAGGCGGTAGTGAAACTCAACAGCACCGACCTCGGCGTGGTCTGGACCAAACCCGCACGCGTGGACATCTCGGCCGCAGCGCACCCCGGCGAAAATATTCTGAAGATTACCGTCGTGAACCTCTGGCCGAACCGACTCATCGGTGATGCTGCCTTGCCGCTGGAAAAATGTTTTACCGAAACCAACATCCGCAATCCAGTTTGGCGTTTGGTATTCAACGGCTTACACCAGCAAATGACCGCAATTACAGGAAAATTGCAAGGTCATTTTTCATCGGTCCCGCATTCCGCCGCACCTTCCGGCAAGCAGGGTGTCAGATGGTGTCAGAAAAGCAGGAGTCAGGGACAGATTTCGCCCCGGCGGGACAGATTTCTCAAATTTCCGCGATTTGCCACTTGCACTGTTCACAGGAACACCCAACATTCCAAGCATGACCCCTCCATCAGACATTCCGTCGGATGGGCAGCCTGTCTCCCCCACCCGCCAGCGTTTCCTCCAGCGCCTCGTCGCGCTGTCCATCAAGCCTACCACCCATGAGTATTACGTCCATTGGGTGGTTCGCTTCACCCGCTTCTGTTTGGAATGTCTGAAACAGACTCCGCAGAACGCGGGCACTGCCGCCCTCACCACCTACCTCAACTATCTGGCGTTGGAGCGCAACGTCTCGGCAGCAACCCAGAAACAGGCGCTCAATGCCATGGTCTTCCTCACCAGAAAAGTCTTCCGCATCGAGGATTTCACCATCGAGACGCCGAGCCACGGTCACACCTACCGCCGTCCGCAGGTGGTGCTCTCGCGCCGGGAAATCACCGCTGTCCTCGCCCATCTCGAAGATCCGTGGAAGCTCGCCGCCCAGCTCATGTATGGCAGCGGCCTCCGGGTGATCGAATGCATGCGGCTGCGCGTCAAGGACATCGACTTCGACCAGGGCACCATCACCGTCCATGACGGCATCCATGCAGCGGCAGTTCAGGGACGCCATCCGCAAGACCGACATCTCCAAGCCTGCCAGTTGCCACAGTATGCGGCATTCGTTCGCGACTAGTCTCATCCAAAGTGGCACCGACATCCGGACCGTGCAGGATCTTCTCGGCCATGCTGACGTCTCCACCACCATGATTTACCTGCACGTCATCAAGCGCCCGGGGGCAGGTGCGCCCAGCCCGCTCAACTTCGAGTAGCGCCCGCCCATTTCCCCATTCAGGATTTCCAACTTTTGTCCTTGTCAGACTCTCACGGCCACCCTTTATTGCTAGCCGTGACCGAGCGAGCCGGAGGAGTCGCTTTCCGGGTTCGGTATCTACTGGAACACGAACGCGTTCGTGTAATGGTGGTTACCGAACGCGCTCGTGATTAAAACTGTTCGGATTCAATAACATCAAGAACACGCACGATGACGGCAAATCGTAAATCGACACTCTCTCTGTGTTCCTGCGCTCCAGCCCTAGCGACCGCAGCGTTTATGATGGCATCGGCCTGGACCCACAATAGTCAGGGAGAGATTCACCTGGACGGGATGATTGATTGGAGCTATTGGCTGCTGATTGGTGTCTCCTGGTTCATGCCCGTCTTTGCGGCCTCATTCCTAGTCGGGATCCTGATGACTCACCAGAGGAAGACAAAGAATGAATAGAATCCTTCCAGGACATCGGATCGAATCTGTGGGACAGCCTCGATGCCGAAATATAGATGCGGAGGAATCTTGTGACGCGGACTTTCCCCGGGACCGTGCAGCGCTCCAACTTTGCCATCGACAAGCCGTCGGGTTTCGTCCGTCGATTCGGCGAGCCAATCCCGCCACCCAAATCCGAACAAGTCGCCGTAGCCGACCGGCATCAACACCACTGTTTCACACCAACCACACCCCAATCGCCCGGCGGCTAGGCTAGGCGTTGGCTGAATTTATGAAACTGTCATTCGGATTACTATTTCTTGTCTGTACGCTGCCGGCCCAATGCGCAGATAAAATCAATATTGCTGAAGCAGAGCCATTGGCTCGGCAAGTGGAATTCGGTTCAATTCCGACACACGACCCCAAAACAAAGCTGATAATAAAGGAGATTCAGATTCCGGATTTGTGGGAGCAAATGCATATTCAGATCTTCAATGTGCAATATGAAGGTTTTCCAGATTCCCAACAATTATTATATGCCGACGGGAGGCTTTCTCGTTTCGTTCAATCGTTCGGAGGCTATGGACTTATGTCTGCAGTTGTTTCTGATAAGACACTATTTTACACTTACTCATGGGGGTCGGGTATTCACCGCTCTCATGTCGGCAGATTTCATATTAATGACACGAAACAGATACGCGAAGAATCAGACGCCTTTACGTTCCAGGATATTTTCATCAAGCGAAACAGTGAAGGAGTGCTTGAGCTCGTCAATGGGAAATTTATGTCGGTCAATAAATGGAGTGATAGCAAGCCAATCGGGCATCTAGATCTCAGCGAGAAGACACGGCTTAGAATAATTGATTCGACCGGCAAGGAATATAAATTGGTCCGTCCTAGCAAAACCAAAGACAGCCAACAAGACATCGCACCGAGTGACCGTTAAACCCCACAGCAGCAACTCCAACCACGGATCAGCCGCCGGTCATCGGTGGATATAGGCGTTCGACGAAAAGAATCCCTAGCAAAACTAAAACAATGAAAAATAGACTAAAAACAAACAGACTCAATTTGGTTAATCTTCTAAGTGTCATGCTCCTTACTTTTCCAACAATTTCAACAGCAGCGATTGTCTACTATGATCTAAATTTTTCAGGAAATGGCTCACCAGATTCAGGATCCTTCTCATTCAATACTGACACCGGGCGTTTTACTTCTTTTTTGATCACATCGCTTGGTGTAGAACTTGATCTTCTTTCCAGCGCTAATTCTCCGGTGACGCAGAATGGACCACCTTCCTTCACTAGGTTGAATCTCTTTGAATCATTGACAACCAATGTGCAGTATCAAGGACTCGATCTCACATACAAATGGAGCAAAAATCCTCCGAATCCTCCTGGGGGTGTATTTGATTCTGGACTATCTCTACGTGTGTTCAATTCCAACAATGCCGGCGCTGTATTCGGAGCGCGTTATCCAGGGAGCGTGTCGGTTCCTAGCACCACCACTGGCACATTTTCTGTTTCTCCAGTGCCAGAGCCTTCGTTGGCATTACTTCTAGGACTTGGGACGCTGGTAATATCTGTCCGCCGCAGTAGACTAACCTAAGTCGAACAAGACGCGCCATGACAACCCCTACCAGCCGTTCTATTTCGATGATCTCCCGTAACCACCACCCCACCCCGTGATCGACGTGCACTCTCGCTGGTAGGGGTGCATGCGCTCGATGTTCAAGATGCAGAAGTCCGCTGCCGCGCATCAAACCGGATTTCATCCAGGGACGCCATGGCGGCATCGAGCGTCAGCCATGCCAGCCTGAGGAACTCGGGACGGGCGACCAGAAGTGGCGGCATGGTGCGGTGCCGCGCCAGTTCGGCCAGGACTCGCTACGCAAAGGGATCAGAACTCAGCATTCGACCTCGCTTTCGACAACGGAGCGAGCAAGTCGAATTCCCTAAGTGTCGGCTGTGGGCCCAGCGCAATGCCTCAAACAAATGTTGAAATGCGAG
>CAIQXC010000143.1 GCA_903875675.1 Akkermansiaceae bacterium | reverse complement strand
GCCCATGAGATGTGCAAGAAAGAGGCCGCCAAGCGGCTGGATTTGCTCTGCACATGGGCCATGGCGGCGAGGACGCCACCACTCCTTGAGTGTCCCCATCAAGGAGAGTGGGCATCTCGAATCAACCGTAGGTGCAATTGAAAAGCACGGAGCGGACGATTTTCTCGACGTCGGCGCGATCGAAGGCCGAGCCCGCTTCCCCGGCTGAATCCGTTGCGGAGGAGTTCCTGGAGCAATGCGCGGCGGCCTCGGCAAACCCGCAATCGGCGAGCAGGCAGGCGAGCTTGCCGCTGATGCTGCTGAAGTGAACCCGTTCCGTGGGGCTCATCGGCTGGCGGGCGCGCCCGGCGTTAAAGCCCCGCAAATTGACCCCCTCACGGAAGCCCTCCGGGAAATTACCCGCGGCCAACATGGTCTCGATGAGTTCCAACATTTTGAACTGAATGCGCCGCGCCTCGGCCATGTCGCCCTTGAGGAAGCTGTGATAGAGTTTCATCACGGCTTCGGGTGCCACGCCGCTGGTGGCGATGGTGCCGCCATCGGCACCCATGAGCAGGGTTGGCAGCAGGATTTCCTCACAGCCGATCAGACAGGAGAAATCCGGCCGCTGCGGTTTGATTTTGTTGAGCGTGTTCATGAAGCGGGGCATGTCGCGACTGCTGTCCTTGACGCCGACGATGCGGGGACAATCCAGCGCCAGCCGGCGGATGACTTCCACGCTGATCTCATTGGAGAACTGGGGAATGTTATACAAAATGATATCGATGGGTGAATCCCGCGCCAACTGGCGGAAGTAATGCTCGATGCTCTCCTGCGAAACCTTGAAGTAGTATGGCCCGGTGACCGAAACCGCCTGGCAGCCGAGGTCCGCGCAGTGGGCGCAGGCTTTCAACACCATTTCAATATTCGCTTCGGCGGCCCCAGCCAGGATGGGCACGCGGCCCCTTGCCTCACTCGCGACGATTGACGCGACGCGCAGGCGTTCCTCGAAACTCAGACGGATGAACTCCCCGGTGCTGCCATTCGGATAGAGCCCCGTCACCCCCTTGTCGATCAGCCAGGAGATATATCGGCGCAATTCGCCTTCATTGATCGTCTGGTCGTCATGGAATGGAACGATATTGGGAGTGAAGATGCCTTGGAGTTTCATGGGGGGAAGGTGTTGATGGATGGGTTCCAAAATGTCAAGTTGCCGCTTGGCTCAGTCGGATCCGGCGATCACCGCCGTCTCGCCAAGTCCTTCGGGGCCCATCGAGCAATAACCGCCATCGACCATCAGGGTGGTGCCGGTGATGAACGAGGCGTCGTCGCTGAGCAGAAACAGGGTGGGGCGGGCGACTTCCACCGCCTGGCCCATGCGGCGCAGCATGTGGTATTTGCCCCAGATCGGGTCCCACTTGGCACGTCCGCCGCCGTCGATGTTGGCGGCCTTGTCGGTTTCATTCGACCAGATCCAGCCGGGATCGACGTTGTTGACGCGGATGTTGAATGGGGCGAGATCGAGTGCCTGGCACTTGGTGAGCTGGTTGACCGCGCCCTTGGCGGCGTTGTAGGTCCAACGGTCGACTTGGGCGATATGGGCCGAGATGCTCGACATGTTGACAATGGCGCCGCCGCCGGCAGCCTTCATCGGTTCGACCACATTGCGGACCATGCGGGCGTAGGCGAGCGGCCCGGCGGAGAAGCTGCGCATCCAGTCCTTGGTGGTGGCGGTCAGGGCCTTGGCAGTGAAGGCGAAGGCGTTGTTGACCAGATAGTTGACGGCACCATACGTAGCCACGGTGGTGGCGATGATCGCCGCGCAGAATTCCTCATCCGCCATGTCGCCACGGAGGAATGTGGTTTGGTAGCCGGCCGCGTCAAAGGCTCGTTTCGTCGTTTCTCCGTTGTCACTGATACCTGTGAAGAGGACCTTGCCGCCCTCCTTGCAGAACTCCTCGACGATGGCGCGACCGAGGCCGGATGACCCACCGGTGACAATGGCGACTTTGCCGTCGAAACGGCCAGAAACAACTTTGTGGATAGGGATCGGGGTGGGCATGGGAGTTATAGAGTTATAGGCTATTTGTTATTGGTAGATAGTGCATTTCAGATTCGATAAAATGCTTTGGCATTGTCGTGGAAGATTTGCTGTTGGGCCACAATGCCCAGATAGGCGGTGAGTTGGTTGGCGGCGGCGAACCAGGTTGGCCAGGTGGCGGCGCGCAGGGCGTGGGGCCAATCGCTGCCCCAGATCATGCGCTCCGGGCCGAACGCGTCGATGACGGCGTCGGCGAAGGGTTTGAGATCGTCAAGGGTCCAATGTTCGAGATCCGCATTGCAGACGAGGTTTGAGAACTTGCAGCAATGCGGGCCGGAGGCGGCAAAGGCTCTCAGGTGGGTCTTCCAGGGTTCGAGTTCTCGTTTGACGATGCGCGGACTGCCGATGTGGTCGAGGATGAAGCGGGTGTTAGGGCAGGCCTCGACGAGTCGCATGACGTTTGGGAAATGTTCCGGAGCGATGGTCAATTCGCAGTGCAGACCGGTTTCACCTAGCAATTGGACGCCTCGGATGAAACCGGGCTGGACACAGAAATCCGGATCTTTTTCAAACTCGATGATCCGGCGAACGCCCTTGACGCGGGGGTCGCGGGCTATGGCCGCCAATTCGCCCGCCACCGCGTTGCCGGTTTCAAGCGGTGCCCATGGAATGATGGCCGCGAGACGCGGGTCGGCATCGGCGAGGGACTGCACCCATGAGAGTTCCTCGAGGTGTTGCGCGGGCTGGCATTCGCATTGCACGAAGACGAAGGCATCCACCGCGGTCTGGCCACGGGCGGCGTCATAGTCGGCAGGCAGGAAGCTCCGGTTGATGGCAGGCACGCCGTCGAGCCACGGATAGTCGAGGCGTTGCAAGTCCCACAGGTGGATGTGTGCGTCGATCATGGGAATCAGGAGGCGAGGAGATGGTTTGAGTAACCTAACAAACCGAAGGCGAGGAAGAGAATCAGGATGCCAGCGAGCATGAGGCGGCGTGGTTTCGGGCTGGTGCCGCGCCACTCGCCGCCGAGGGCACCGGCGGCATTGCCGGCGAGGATTGAGGCAAGAATCATCATGGGAAATCCGACGTAGGCACCATAAGTGCCCATGGCGCCGGCACCAATGCCGTAAATGATGATCCCACCGGGCCAGGCGAGGCCCATGAAAATCGCGCCCAGCCAGTAGGACGGACGACCCTCCGTGACGAGTTTATGGAGGGTTCCGCGCTTGAGCATCACCACCAGTCCGTAGATCGCGTTGACCAAGTAGTTGGCGGTGAACACCAGGCTCCAAACCGCAAAGCTGTGGGCGAAGGCAGGCACCCCGGATTTGCCGGCCTCCGCAGCCAGCGGCGCACCGAAGGCAAATCCGAAATTGACCCCGGCAGACAGGATGCCGGATAGCAGGCAGAACAGGAGTCCCAGCCAGAACGGGGCGTTGCCGGCAGAGCTGCTTTTCCGCAGTTCCTCATCCTTGCGGCGGCCGGCCAGGGCGATGACCACCACGCCGAGAATCATCACGGCAAGCGCACCGAGCAAGGTCATCCCTCCGGGGCTGAAAATTTTGGCGGAATCGAATATCGCCATCGGCCCAATCGAGCCGAACACGTTGATCAGGCCCATCAGCAACGAGACGCCCAGCGCCATGCCGAGCGCTCCGATCGCACGACCCCAGAAAATGCCTCCGATCCCCCATGCCAGCCCGCTGAGGATCACCGCAAGAAGCACTCCGGGCGGAACCGACCGGTAGAGCGCCCCGACGTCGGGGACAGTTAGATAAACCAGTGGCCATGGGATGATCACCAGCGCCGCCAGCGAGCCGACAAACCAGATGTTTTCAAATTCCCACTTGGGTGTGCGGGTCACGGGCATGGAAAACAGTCCCTCCAGGATTCCTCCGAGAGCGACTAACAAGATGGCGAGTTCGATGGGCATGGTTGTCGGTTGTCAGGGAAGAAGACAGGAGAGGAGAAGACAGGAGACAGGAGCTCGGAACAAGAAGCGGCATGCGCGGTCCGGCGGCTTTTCATTCTCTTGTCTTGGAGCGCAGCGATCTTCTGTCGCCCAAGTTACGGCCTGCTCGATACTCGCCCCGGGTTCGGGGCTTGTGTCTTGTGTTTTGCGGTAAATCTTCAAGTTAGCGCCCCCGGGTCGAGGAGTTGGATGACGTGGCGGACCGCAAATGGGCGTTTGATGAAGCTGCGGGCGGTATTCCATTGCATCATGCAAACATGGTTGGCGGTGGCGAGGATGGCTTGGCGGTTGGCGGGAACATTTTCGAGAAATGCGGCTTTGCCCTTGAGGATCTCGCGGGCATTGTCCGGTTTTTGGATGTTGTAAACGCCGCCTGACCCGCAGCAGTCCCTGGCGCACGGAGCAAGTTGCCACTCGTAGCCGGTCGCGTCGAGCACGGCGGGCGGGATGCCATCGACCTTCTGGCCATGGATGAGGTGGCACGGCAGATCGACGAAGACGGTGGTTGCGGGGTTGCGCCGAGCACGCGGCTTGACACCGATCTCGCCAAGAAAACCGAGCACATCCTG
>CAIQXC010000142.1 GCA_903875675.1 Akkermansiaceae bacterium | reverse complement strand
GTTACCGGTACAGTTATGAATCGTACGGCTATGGGACCTGAGGCCGAAGTATCCAGTTAGAACCCGCCGAACAAATCCATTTGGGGCTTCGCTATGGCTTCCATTCGCCGGCTGGCACCTATCATATTCCCTTGCTGCTTACGCTTATACTCGGGGGGCTGCCGCTGCTTTACGACTTGCTTCGGAAGATCCTCAAACGTGAATTCGGTTCCGATCTCTTGGGTGGAATTTCCATCATCACCTCAATTGTCGTGAGAGATAAAGCGACTGCCGACCCCACTTGGAAATCTTTTAGCCCGGCAATGCACGGCCGCCTTTCCTCGGCCGAGAAAAAATTCACTGCCAGCCACGGCATTCGCCTTTCCCCGAGCGCGCAAAGAGCCGATGACCGATGCGGCGCATGTTCGCGACGCGATGGCGCGCTTCAATCAAGTCTGTGACGTCACGGCCGTCAAACGGGATCTCGCATTTGCCAATTTTCAAAAAGCGGCCAGCCATTTCGATATTCAAATGAGCAAATCGCCGAGCACTCCACATCGATAGCCAAGGAGCATCTGAGCAAGACTGCACGCCAGTTCTGACAATCAAAAGGGAGTCCTTCAAGTCGGGTCCATGCAACAATGTAAGGGGGCTGTTATAGCACCATTCCGACAAGGTAGGGATGTACCCCATGGCGGCAGACGCATCCATTGTGCATGTTGGCACGGGTGATGGAAGCAGCCTTCACCTCCCCCTGATCCACCATGAAAGCTAAAGCTATTATTGCCGCACTTCTTATCACCTTAGGCATCGTAATCCTCGCCTATTCGGGCATCACCTTCACCACCCCCGGTGAGCCCATTGAGTTCCTCGGGCTGAGAGTCGAAACCACCCAGAGCCACTTCATCCCGCCCGTCGTTGGAGCACTCGCGCTGGTCGGTGGGATTGTGTTCTTGCTGGTAAAACCCCGATCTATCTAGCAAAACCAAGTCAGTTCTTGTCCTTGCGCCTTGGGGCTGAGCTTCGTGCTCGGTAGCTTGATTGGATCTTCTATCTGGTGGTCCATTCTCTGATTGATCCATGCGGCGACTCTAGCCTCCAGATGCCGTCAGGTCTGCGGTGAACGCTGAGAGGAGCGATGCCTGAGAGTCATGCCGTGATAGGCGAACTTCTTTTTCGGTGCCGAATTCACGAGGGTCTACGCAATGCACTTCGGCACGCAGAGATCTGAACCCGGCCCGCCGCAGTTCAATTGATGCCCGCCTCATGAAAGTCACCCACCAGGTTGACTAGTTGCGAGATTCGAATGGGCTGTTTTGGTGGTGTGGCAATTGCGTCTTAGCTGTTTCCGAAGCCTAGAACGACACGTGACGACACCTTGCCATGCTCAAGGCGGTCGAGAACCTGGTTGATTGCAGAGAGGGGTTGCAATTCGATATCAGCCTTGACCTTGCCTTCGGCGGCAAACGCCAGAGCCTCCGCCATATCTTGGCGCGAGCCGACAAATGAACCGCGAATGGTGATGCAATTTGCAACCACATCAAAGAGCGGCGTCGGGAATTCTCCGGGCGGCAGCCCGATGAGCACACAGGTTCCTCGCTTGCGTGTCATACCAACGCCTTGTTTGAATGCACCTAACGAAGGGGCCGTGACCATCACGCCATGCGCTCCGCCTGCGGTCCCGTCTCTCACCGCAGTGACCGGGTCTGCCTCCACCGCATTAATGATTAGATCGGCACCAAGTCGCTTGGCATGTGCAAGCTTGCCCTCATCCACATCAATCGCGCAAACAAGAAGACCCATGGCCTTGGCATACTGGATCGCCAGATGCCCCAGTCCCCCGACGCCGGAGATGGCGACCCATTGGCCGGGTTTCGCTCTGGTTTCCTTTAGACCTTTGTAGGTAGTGATTCCGGCACAGATGATAGGTGCCGCATCCGTGGATGTTAGTCCGGAAGGTATGTGGGCGACGTAGTCCGGGTCAGCCAGAATGTATTCTGCAAAGCCGCCGTTTTTAGTATAGCCACCGAATTGCGCCTCGGCGCACACCGTCTCCCAAGCTGAGAGGCAATGCTCGCAATGGCCGCACGCCGAGTAGAGCCAAGGCACCCCGACCCGGTCGCCCTCCTTCACCGCCGTTACCTCTAGACCCAAGGCTACAACCACTCCGATGCCCTCATGGCCGGGGATGAATGGGAGAGGCGGCTTCATCGGCCAATCACCCTTTGCCGCGTGCACATCAGTATGACATACGCCACAGGCTTCTGTCTTGACTAGGATTTGGCCAGGACCAGGAGCAGGGATTTCACATTCTCGAAGCTCCAATGGCTCTCCGAACCGCACCACCATCGCCGCTTTCATTTTTGGTTTCATGATCGTATTTTCATTAAGTATCCATCTCTGTCGCCCAGCGAGTGAGGCAAGCCCCTAGCCGAGGTGATTGGTCTTCGCCATCGCACGCCCGGCGCTTCGCAGTGCATCTGGACAATCCAATCTCCCTGTATGAATTTCAATAAACACAAGCTCGTCCGCCGTGGTAGCCTGACGTAGCGCATCCTCGAGTTCGCCTTCCGTGCGGACATCAAAGGCTAGGCCGCCGCCGAAAACCTCCACCAGTTTGTGATAGTTCCATGGCTGAATGTCGTTGTACGGGTGATCCACGATCGCACGTTCTATCGTATATCCGTCATTATTGATGAGAAAGATGACAGGCTTGAGGCGGTTGCGGATCATCGTCGATAGGTCCTGACAGGTGACCTGGAATGATCCATCCCCGATAAACAAGACGACTTGACGGTCCTGTGCCGCCATATTGGCACCCAGAGTTGCGCCGATCGTATAGCCGATTGATCCGTAAAATGTCTGCCCAATGAAGGACGCTCCTTCCGGCATAAGCATTTCTGCAGCACTGAACAGGGACACGCCTGTTTCTGCAATGACGATCGAATCGTCCCTAATGAAATGACTCATTCGGTCGAAAAAGCGCTTGATGGTCAGGGCAGTGGTCGGGACTCCAAGATAGGGTTCGGTGTGCCGGTGAACGCAACCATCGGCCGCGCACTGGACTTTCAGAGTTGCCGGATCTCGTCGTGCCAGCCGACCTGTCAGCCCGAGTATGAAATCCCCAAGATAAACATTATCGTAATAGTGGTGTTTAATCTTCACGGACCTAATGTTAGCACTTATCGTCTTCGCGTCGTCGAGGTGGGTGGTAAAGCCACCGGTATTGAAATCGGTTAACAAGGCACCAAGTTGCAAAACGCAATCGGCGGACTCGATGCGTTCACGCACATAATCTCGACTCCTATCTCCCTCGAACAGGCCAAGAAACAACGGGTGATGCTCTGAAAGGACTGTCTTTCCTAACATCATGGTGACATACGGGATTCCGGTCCGGGCGAGAAACATGCGGAATTCCCGCTGCAATTTGAAACGGATCAATTCAACGTCGCCGATCACCACGGGTAGACGCGAGTGTTCCAGCAATTCGAGAGCCTCATTGAGCGCTTCTGCAAGTGCCTGCGGGTCACTGGCTGCGGGTGTGGGGAAGACAAAAGCATCCGGTCGGTGACATTTCATCGTTACTACGTCCGAGGGGATGCTGATATAGACCGGTTGCTGGCGGGATAGGCATGCAGTCAGCACGCGGTCGATCTCAGCCGGGGCTGATTCACCCGACATGAGCTGGGTTGAGGCTACCGTGATTTTCTCATACATTCTCAAGGGAATCTGATAATCGCCCAAAGTGTGGTGCAACAACGGCCGCGTAAGAAAATGGCTAGTCGCTGGCGATCCCGTGATGGCAACTACTGGCACCCTTTCCGCAAAGGCACCAGCCACACCATTGATCGCGCTCAATTCACCGACGCCATAAGTAGTGGCGAACGCTCCGAAGCCCCGGACACGGGCATAGCCATCGGCGGCATATGCAGCGTTGAGTTCGTTGCAGGTGCCAACATACTTCAGATCGCTGGTCATGACCTCGTTGAGGAATCCCAAAACAAAATCTCCTGGAACACCGAAGAGATGGTCCACTCCGATCTGTTTCAGACGGCTCAACAAGTATCCTGCAACCGTGATTTTAGTATTCATCGTGATGATTGTTCTATATGTCGGGCGGGACGTCAGGCTCGGGATAAGGTAATGACATCCAGCCGATGATTGGCGTTGGGTCGATCGGTGGAGGGACCTTCCGTGATCACGGCCAACCCGCTTGGCAGACCTTGGAGGTGTACCCAAGACCTGGTGAAGGAATTCCAATCCTCAGGCAGAGTCATCACATGGACCGGTTGCACCCCGTAAGAAAACTGAAGGCCCTGACAAGTCGCCTGGTTCCGGCTCACAGCAGCAACCCACACCGGCATCTTGAAACGAGAGATCAGTCGTGCCTCGTTCCCGGTGGCGGTGGATACGATCACGGCAACGGGATCCAGGTGGTCTACGGTTTGCTGGACATTGTGCGACATGAGCTTCTCCAACGGGACCTCGTGAACCCGGTCATAGTCGGCGAAAACTTCACGCATCCGGCTGTGAATGCGAGATGGCTCGGTTGCCGTGCCAATTTTGGCTAGTGTTGCTACCGCCTCGGTTGGATATCTCCCCGTCGCGGACTCCTCGGAGAGCATCACGCAGTCGGTGCCGTCTAGAATGGCATTGGCCACATCGGTGGCTTCTGCACGCGTCGGACGTGGGTGGTCCACCATCGATTCGAGCATTTGCGTCGCGGTAATCACCGGTTTTCCCATCAAGTTGGCCTTACTGGTCAACTGCTTTTGAACCACAGCGATTCGTTCCATAGGAATCTCGACGCCCAAGTCACCACGTGCAATCATGATCCCGTCGCAGGACAGCAGGATTTCATTGATGTTGTCTAGCGCTCCAGCGCGTTCGATCTTGGCAATGATGAACGGGCAATACCCTAACTGAAGTGCAGCATTCCGGACAGCCTTCACATCGGCCGCTGTTTCAACGAAGGATTGGCTGATGGCATCCACACCGTTTTCCAATGCTGATTCCAAGCATGCATGGTCGCGTTCCGTAAAGGCGCATGCACCTAAGTCAATACCTGGGAGATTCAGCCCTTTATGCGATCCCAGTCCGCCTCCGACGACCACTCGGGAAGTGACATCACTTCCCGAGACCTTCACCACCTCCACTAGAATGTTCCCATCGCTGAGATAGAGGAGATCGCCCGGTTTAACCACGGCGGGTAGGCGCAGAAAATTCACGCTCACCCGCTTCGCATCACCGACAATCACGTCTGTGGTCAGGGTGAACGAATCGCCCTTTTTCAATGTTACCATGTCTCCATCCACCCGACCTACCCGGATTTTTGGGCCCGGGAGATCAGCCAGGATGGTCAGAAGCTTGCCCGCCGCCAGTGCGGCTCGACGCAGGTCTGCAATGACCGATTGATGCTTGGAGAATTCTCCATGGGCGTAATTGATGCGGGCTATATTCATTCCTGCATTGAGCATTTGTCGCATGATTTCGGGCGAGTCAGAAGCCGGCCCAATTGTACACACAAGCTTTGTTTTGTTTGGTGAAAGTGCCATGATTGTTTGCTGGGTTGGCGACTATCTGGCAGCCTTCGCAAATTGACGTGGTTAAGCGCAAGACACCGGTTGTTAGGACCGCCTGCGGCGGACCAACAAACCCATGCAACCGAGCACGGCCAGCACGGCGCTTCCTGTTTCTGGGACCGTGATCAAAGCGTCCATGCTTACATCGACCGACCGGCCTCCATCAATCGTCAGGGATATCCTATCAATGTCCGTGAGATCCGCGCCACTAGAGAATCCGCCGAACGGAAATGTTAAATCTCCAATGTAGTTAGTGCCTGTGCTGACGGTTTGGATAGATATACCTCCGCCAAATGTCTGCATGGAAATCGTATAGGCCACTGGGATGTCATTGTGTACGTTTAACATATTGAACGCGTAATCCAAGCTCAGGTTGGTATTCAAGCCTATGCTGTTGGCATCCCATACAAGCGTGCATTGAGATTCCACGTTAGATCCGTTGGCAAGTGAGAGTTCGTCTGAAGAGGTGCCACCGTTTACGTTGACCGAGCAATAATTCGCCGCATCGAAAATCGATTGGAGCTGGAAAATGATTTCGCGACTGCCGCCAAGGACCGTCAGTCCGGTTCGCACGTCATCCTGATAAGTTCCTACGATTCCATTGGAGATGGATACCCCTTGTCCACCAACGGGAGAGTTGAAGTGATCCACCACTACGGCCGCTGGGAGATCCGTTATTGATGTGAGCAGCATCCCGGTTATCAGGGTGCCATAGGTGCGTTGAGCTATATTCTTCATGGTAATTGTGTTTTGTTGTTTGGAATGTTGAGGATCATTTCTACGATTCAAGGCCAAAGCGATAGATACATTCAGCATTGGCAACTCCCTACATAAGAGTAATTATCCCAGCCTGTATATGGAGTGTTTACCCCATATACGTGAGGTGCCCTGAATGGTAGTCTCCACCTATCTGCGGAAGACGCAAGACAACAAAGAACTGAAACAAAATCTAAATCATCCAATGAAAGCAACATTTGAACACATGAATGCGCGTCGTAGCGCAAAGCGCATCTCCATGGGCATGGCCTTAACACTGGTGGCCGTCCTCGCTCATCCGACTGCGACAGCAGCGGTGTCTGCCGTCAACCTCGGATCGACCTCGGGTTTTGCGGTGCTTGCCGGGTCCGGCATCACTATCGCAGGCGCTGTCAATTCGACCGTGATCACCGGGGATATCGGGACGTTTCCTACTATTTCCATCACGGGTCTG
>CAIQXC010000141.1 GCA_903875675.1 Akkermansiaceae bacterium | reverse complement strand
GTGGGATGAAAAATCAGGGCTAGCGAGGCTGCGCCTCAGACACAAGACACAAGACACAAGACACAAGACACAAGACACAAGACACAAGACACAAGACACAAGACACAAGACACAAGACACAAGACTTGAAGACCCAAGAGCAGAAAACTTGGCCTAACGACAGCAACTTTGGCTTTTCAAGGACTCTAGGCACAAGGCCGGGGATTATATACGAAGAAATATTTTCTGTCCAAGTAATTTGTGATTCCAGAGCCAAAGTGCACACTTGCCACGGGCATGCTGGCGAGTGACTGGTGGAAGTGCCATTCAGAATCAGGCGTTCCAAGCTGGCACGGACTTGACGACTTGCCACATCATTCCATCAAGGTCCAAACCACTGACCCGGGTGTTAGCCAAAGCGGCCCAGCATAGGCCACTGGCAGTGCGGACCATGATGGCAAGGGATCCTGGCAAACTGCCCGTGTGCCACCAGTTAGGAACCTCGTTGACGCACCACCCACAGGCGTAATGCGGATTGGCGGTGCTGGCGGTGGTCATGGTTTTTAGGGTGCCAGCTCTGAGGATATTGGGGGGGGTCATAAAGCCATCCACATGCATGGCGAACTGAACCAAATCCGTGGGAGTGGCAATCCAGCCGCCGTGGGAATCCAAGCGGGTAACGTTCATGATATATGGATTCTCGCCAGAGCCAGTTTGCCCGTAATAGTCCACTTCAGCAGGTGCCCGTTGGGCATGGGTGTTACCAGCCAAACGCATATCTTTGATGCCGCACTTCGCCAATACGTCTTGTTGCACAAATTCCGAATACGGTTGGCTGGTGATTTTCTCGATCACTCGTCCCAATATGCAGTAACCGAAGTTGGAATAGGCAAAATGCACGCCAGGTTCAAATTTCAATGGATGGTGACTCAGAGTCCATTTGATGAGCTCAGAATGATTGAGTTCAGGCCACTTGAACATTGGGTCGTCCCCATCGTTTTCCCAACCACCGCAGGTATGAGTGAGCAAATGGTGCAGAGTGATCTTTTTGACCCAATCCGGGCAATCATCACCAAACTCGCTTTTGAAGAGCCCTTGCCCGCCAAATATCAAGTTTTCCAGACCAAGACGTCCTTGTTCGATCAAAGAGAAAATGGCCACCGATGTGATAGGCTTGGACAGGCTGGCAATACGGAACTGACTGTCAGGTGTCACGGCCGAGCCATCCACTTGGTTTGCATAACCGAATCCACGGCGATAGACGAGCTGGCCATGTCGCGCAATAGCAAGCGATAGACCTGGAACATGATATAGGTCCATGTGCTTCTTGGCAATTTCGGCAATTGCAGTTTCTTCGCTAGCAGTGGGTTTGGGCTGGAGTTCTAGTTCGCTAGCCAGCAGAGACGTCGAACAGAAACGCGGAATAAGCGGAGCGGAGACGGCAGCCAGCGCCAATTGCCTCAAAGACGTGCGGCGGGAAATGGGATTCATAGAGGATATTTCATTTACCAATTGCCATCCATTGATTGGCTTTCATGCAGTGGCGTGAACCGAACACAGCGGGCACTCACTCATGCGTAGAGCGGTATCAAATGGCGTTCTAGCAAGTTGGTTGTCACGTGGTTGGCGATGATCTCAGCGTTGGCAAGCAACGCATCGGTATAAACAGCGCCCATCTCCGCAGCAACCTTGAAACCGACGTGAATGAGTTGTCTGAAATGCCGGTTGTACTCTGGACACCGGGCATCATGGCGAAGCGTCGCAACAAATTTCTCCGCCGACCATTCAGCAACCACCCGAGGATCCGGCAGCTGACTCCTATCAATATCAATGACCGTCGCATAGGGGGCCGTGAGCTCGGCGAATCGACTCCAGGCACCGGCGTAGATGTCCTTGGCCAGCGCCAGACCGATGCCGCCGGATTCCGCCAGACCGATCACCTCCTCCAACCAGGTGGTGCCGGCGGTTTTGACGTGCAGCCCCGCGTCATGTTTCTTGAGCAGGCGGTTGATGATCGGATAGAGCGAAAATTTATCACTGCCGGAATGGACGCTGAGTTTGAGCGAGGCAGGCAATGAGAACTCGCCGATGGCATAGGCGATGACGGACAAGTCCTCGTCGAATTCCCTCTCGAACTGCTCGAGGTCGCCGACATAATCCACACCCTTATTGAATCGCCCGGTGAACTTCGGTGCAATCGTCTGCACCGGAACCCCCTCCCCCGCCAGCATCGCCAGTATCAATAACAATTCCACCGGCGTCTGCGGCATGTCGGTTTCATCCACCGACACCTCCACCACAAACATCCCCGCTCCCTTGTGCTGCTCAATGTGCCGATAGATGCGGCCCGCCTCTTGCATCGCTAACAAAAACTTCGCCGCAGCCGCAGCCACCACCTCCGCAGTAAGCTCTAACGGGGTGCCGATGCCCGGAATGGGCAAGCTGCCGAGGTGCCCTGCCATGCCTGTCGCAAAGGCACTCAGGCTCGCCGCGTCTGCTGCTTTGCCGGTGAAATCGGCCACATCCAGGGTGAAGAAATTGCTACCTGCGAGAAATGGGCCCACAGTGAGCAACCCGATATGATCGGCGTCCACATAATAGTCCCCATGCCAGCCCAGGGCGGCCACTGCGGCGTCGGCTTCGGCACGCAGGTCGTCAGGATGACTGTGGACGATGGTGTGCTCGCGGTTGGATTTGTTCCAGGTGGGATACACCGGATAGCCAGCCTCACAGGCATGTCTGATAGCGCGGAGTTGAGCGATCCCCTGATGGGCAAATCGGTCGCCCATGCCGAAGGTATGTTTCTGAATGACGAGTGGCGGACTCATAGTCGTGGTTGGCAACCACTCAATGCTCAGTGTGGGGTGCTTGGCAAGGACAATGATCAAGCCCTGCCCGGGGCCCTGGCGCATCTGCAAGCGCTGTGCAGGGGCTTCGCTTTCATGCACAGGGCGGCCGCCCAATCCGATGAACTTTGAACACACCGGGAAAAGAGGATTTTCACGAGACAGAGGGATTGCAGCCGGAGGACCCGTTGCAGGAGAAAGCTGCTCTAGTGTTCATTTGAGAGATGAGGCCCAGCGGCGTTTGGCATGGACATCGAGAATTGTGCTCGTATGGTCGGGCCTGAGTCAATGATTGTTGGGCAAAAAAATTGATTGATGGGTCCGATGAATTCCTCGCTCTGGCTGCTTTGTCTATCCACGTTACTGGCGATTTTCGGATTCGCCGGCGTGCAGCCATTGGCCGTGACTCTAATGGAACAGCAGGGATTGGGGGCAACCGCGATTGGTTTGTTGTCGGCTTTGATTTTTGGCGGAGTGCTGGTGCTCGCTCCATTCCAACCGGCGCTGGTCGGACGCTTCGGGGCCATGCGCTCGTATCAAGCGGGGAAGTTCATGGCGACGTTGGGATTTGTGGGATGTGCGGGGGCTGCGTCGCCTTGGGCGTGGGCAGGAGGAATGCTGTTGTTAGGGTTTGGCGGGGCATTGACGTGGCCGCTGACAGACAGTTTGCTGGCATCGGAGGCTCCGCCGGAAAAGAAGGGCGCTTGGTTGGCGTTGTTTCAAACCGGAATGGGCATGGCGTTTGCCTTGGGGCCTTTTGTTTCTGCGGCGCTGGTGGCCTGGCCGCGTGCGGTGTTCTTGGGAGCAGCAGCTGTGTGCGCACTTTCAAGCATTCCTCTCCTCGGAAGACAATTGCCAGCACCAGTGGATGACGATGACGGGGGCTTCGGCGTGTGGCGCAGTGCAGCAGGTCTGGCCGTGATCGCCTTCTTGGGCGGATTGTTTGAAAACGGGATGCATACCGTAGGCACCCTTGTGGCCCTGGCATCGGGTTGGTCCGGAGCCGCTGCAGTGGCACTGCCGGGAGTGATTGCCGTGGGTGCCTTGGTCATTCAATATCCGCTTGGCCATGTGGCGGACCGGCGTGGGACGCGCGGGGTTTTGCTTTTGAGCTTGGCCGGGCTCGTGCTGAGCGTGGTTGCCTTGCCTCTGATGAGCCTGTGGCCGCCGCTGCTGTGGATTCTGGGTTTTTGGTGGGGGGCAGCCGATGGTTGCCTTTACACGCTGGCGATGACTGGCACGGCACAGGATTTTCCCGTCCGGCAGGTAGCCTCAGTGACGACGCTGATGGTCATCTCCTACACCGTGGGTTCAGTCATCGGACCGGTGTTGGGTGGGTTTGCGGTGGACGCAGCCACCCTCTGGGGCGTGGTGGCCGGCTTTGGCCCGCTCGCTTTGTTAGGCTGGTTGATCACGCTGCGTCAACGGCCAGTCCGGTGAAAACCCGTGCGGCGGAATCTGTGCTAAAAGGATTATTTAAAGTCCGGCAGCATCTGATCGGCGATGCTGATGCCCATGCTAGTCTGTTGACAAAGGGCTGCGTAACTATCGAAACGTGGAGCGGGGCGTACCCCTTCGGCAAGCAGGCGGGTATTGTCAAAAACCATACCGAGGCCGGCGAAGCCGCCGTAGAGCTTGATTGCCAGCAGCATGAGGCGGCGGTTGCAGGGGCCAAAGAACTCTTTGAACTGACCCTGCATTGCAACGAAACCTTCGTACGGAAGATGCCGGAAATCCGAAATCGGCAAACGCTTCATCACCGGCGCAACTGCGTGGTCGATTTCGCGGAATGAGCACGAACCCAGCGGGCCTGCGGAAATATGATACAGGTCGTGCGCCAAGGCGGGTTTGAGCGCCAGATGAATCACAGCCTCCGCCGCGTAGTCCACAGGGATGACGTCGATGTGTGCATCCAGTGGGCACATGAATGCCCGCATCTTCATTCCCATGCGGAAAACCCAAAAAATACTGCCGGAGGGAGCGCAGCCGAGTTTCGAGTGTCCGACGACTATCGAGGGCCGTGTGACCACCAGTGGCAAGCCGGGCAAGGCCCGCAGTCGCCGCTCGCCTTCGATTTTGCTCGCGGTGTAGTCCACAAGGTGGCGAACATCGACACCTGGCTCGGCGATTTCCAGCACGGGATTTTCCGGGCGGGGCCCGACAGCCATGGCGGTGCCGACC